>NZ_JBFUAY010000048.1:0-40550 GCF_056406015.1 Rhizobium sp. P1_E1
TCTTCAATTCGTTCCCGATACCGCCTGACTTCGCCGCCTTCTGGCGCCAGGCTGCGCAGCAGGGCCTTACCCAGCAGATCAAGATCTGCCAGATCGCCAAGACGGGCCTGTTTCCCTCCGACATCGAGGCGCTCGGCGACCTCGGCCTGAACATCGGCAGCGCCGCCTATTGGCACAAGGCCTTCCCCTACAAATCCACGCTGACAGGCGTATCCGGAACCGAACTCGCCGACGGCTATGAGACGGCCAGCGGCAAGCAGTGGACGCAGCAGCTCGGCGCCAGCCTTGCGCTTCTCGACGCCGGCTTCGATGCACTGAAGGCCAGCACGGACGTCAAAAGCAAGGAGGCCGTCGCCGAGGCGATCAGCACGCTGAAGACCACCACGATCGCCGGCAAGGTCGATTTCACCAGCGGCCCCGTCGCCAACGTCTCTCCCGGACCGATCATCGGCACGCAATGGGTGAAAGCGGCGGAGGGCTCGAAATTCGCGCTCGACTACGTCGTCACCGAAAATGCCACCGACCCCAATGTCCCGGTCGGCGCCAAGCTTACCGCTTACAATGGATAACCAAGTGCAGCGACAGGAAGCGCAAAGGCGGCCGGGGGGAGCCTTTCTCTCGGCCAAGGGGATCCACAAGCGGTTCGGCGCGCTTGTGGTGCTGGAGAATCTGGATTTTTCCATGGGCGATGGCGAGGCGGTCGGCATTGTCGGGCCGAACGGCGCGGGCAAGACGACCCTGCTCAACGTGCTCGCCGGCGCCTTCCCGCCGAATGAGGGAAGCATTACCTTCGACGGCGCCAACGTCACGAGCCGGACGGCGGCGGAACGCTGCCGCTCCGGGCTCGTCCGGACCCATCAGATTCCCAAGCCTTTCAGCGGCATGACGACCTTCGAAAATGTCTTCGTCGCCGCATCGCACGGCAGTGCCGCAAGCCGCGACGAGGCCTATGAGCGTGTGGTGGATTCACTTTCCCTTTGCGGCATGCTCGGGGTGGCTAACCGCCCTGCCGACACGCTCGGTCTGCTGGATYGCAAACGCCTGGAGCTTGCTCGTGCGCTTGCCACGCAACCGAGGTTATTGCTGCTCGACGAGATCGGCGGCGGCCTGACCGATGGCGAGGCGAGCGAGCTCGTCGAAACCATCCTCGAATTGCGCCGCCGCGGCATCGGCATCGTCTGGATCGAACATATCGTTCACATCCTCCTGCAGGTGGCGGAGCGACTGATCTGCATGGATGCCGGCAGGATCATCGCCGATGGCGAACCGAAAATGGTCATGAGCAATGCGGAGGTGGTCAAGGCCTATCTCGGAGGAACACCCGCATGAGCCTTCTCTCCATCCGCGACCTCGACGTTCGCCACGGCCTGCTCCAGGCAGTGCGCGGGGTCAGTTTCGATATTGGCAAGGGCGAGGTGCTGGCGCTGGTCGGCGCGAACGGCGCGGGCAAGACGACGCTGCTCAGATCGATCGCCGGCGCCCATCTGCCATCCTCCGGCAGCATCCTTCTTAACGACGAAGATCTGGCCGCCGTCCCGTCCCACAAGCGGATCGCCAAGGGCATCGCTCTGGTGCCGGAAGGCCGGCGCCTGTTTTCACAGATGACGGTGGAGGAAAACCTGCTTCTCGGAAAGACCTCCGGCCGCAAGGGCGATTGGGACATCGATCGTGTCCTCGACGCCTTTCCGAACCTGAAACCCCGCCGTCACGCCAAAACCGGACACCTCTCGGGCGGGGAACAGCAGGCGACCGCCATCGGCCGGGCGCTGATGAGCAATCCCGATATTCTTCTCCTGGACGAGGTCTCGCTCGGACTTTCGCCTCTGGTCGTCGATCGCGTCTATGCCCAGTTGCAGTCACTGCTCACGTCGGGGACGACCATCGTGCTCGTCGAGCAGGATCTCGCCCGCGCCATGAGCGTGGCGAGCCGTGTCATCTGCATGCTGGAAGGACGCATCGTCCTCGACAGGCCGGCGGCGGCCGTCACGCGCGAGCACGTCACCCAGGCCTATTTCGGATTGCACCGGGCAGCCGGCGAAAGGAGCGCATCGTGATCAACACCCTGCTCCAGGGCATCCTGCTCGGCGGCTACTACGCCGTCATCGCCTGCGGACTGTCCTTCATGTTCTCGGTGATGCGGATCATCAATCTTGCGCATGGCAGCCTGGCGGTCGCAGCCGCTTACGGACTGTGGCTGCTCGCCGCCAAATTCGGCATTCCGCCCTTCGCCGGCCTGCTGATCGTGCTGCCGGTCATGGCGGCCGTCGGCTGGCTGTTACAGCGCTTCATCCTGGAACGAAGCGCCCGCGGCGGCACGCTGCTGCCGATCCTGACGACCTTCGGCCTGTCGATCGTCATCGACAACCTGCTGTTCGAGCAGTTCGGCGCCGACACCCGCTCGCTCGCACCGTTCATCGGCAACCTGTCCTATGCATCCTGGCAGCTTCCGGGCCACATCTTCGTCGGCAAGCTTGCCGTCCTGATGATGGTGACGGCGATGCTCATTCTCGGCGGGCTGCAGTTCTTCCTGAGCCGCTTTGCGCTTGGTCGCGCGATCCGCGCCACGGCCGAGGATCCCGATACGGCCGGGCTGGTCGGCATCGATGCCCGCAGGGTAAACGCCGTCGCCACGGCGATCACCATGGTCACGGTCGGGATCGCCGGTGCTTTTCTCGGGATGCGGGCAACCTTCAGCCCCTATGCCGGCGGCCCACAGCTTCTCTTCGCCTTCGAGGCGGCCGTCATTGGAGGAGCGGGATCACTATGGGGGACGCTTGCCGGCGGCATCGTTCTCGGTCTTGCCCAATCGCTCGGCGCGCAATTGCATCCGCAAGGCTTCCTGATCGGCGGCCATGCCGTGTTCCTGCTGGTGCTTTTCGTCAGGCTGTCCCGGTTCGGCATGCCGGTTCTCGATAAATTTGGCGCCTCTCTCAAACTGCGCACCCGTCTCCGGAGCCCGACATGAGCCCCAACGCGACCCTTGCCTCCACCGGAATATCGATAGAGCGCTGGACGAAATCGTCGCGGGTGGCGCTTGGCTGCATGGCCGCGGTGCTCGCCCTGCTGATGTTTGCCCCCGCCGTGCTCGGCGCCGGTGCGATCGACCGGATGACAGCCCTGTTCATCTACGTGATCCTTGCCGCCATGTGGAATGCGCTTGCCGGTTTCGGTGGGCTCGTCTCGGTCGGCCAGCAGGTGTTCTTCGGCCTCGGCGCCTATTTCACCATCCGGCTGGCCGATGCGGGGCTCAATCCCTTCGTCGCGCTGTTTGCCGCCGCGGTCGTGACCGGCGTCCTGTCAATCCCGCTTTCGCTGTTCATGCTGCGCCTGAAGGGCGGCGAGTTCGCGATCGGCATGTGGGTCATAGCCGAACTTGCCCATCTGCTCGTCAATCTCGACCGGCTGATCCAGGGGGAAACGGGAACCTCGCTGATTTCGCTCAATGTCTATGACGGCAACATGCGGCGGGCAACGATCTACTGGCTCGCCTTGATAGCCATGGCCGCCCTGCTCGGCGCTCTCTTCCTCCTGATGCGCAGCCGCGCCGGTGCCGCCATGCAGGCGATCCGCGACAATGAGGAGGCGGCAACCTCGCTCGGCGTGCGCGTGATCGCCACCAATCGGCTGCTCTTCGTGCTCGCCGCCTTCGGCATCGCGGTCGCCGGAGGCCTGTGGCTGGCGACCGCCACCACCTTCCAGCCGAAGACCTATTTCAGCGTCCAATGGACGGCCTACATGATCTTCATGGTGCTGGTCGGCGGGATCGGCAAGTTCGAAGGCGCGATCCTTGGCGCCATCCTGTTCTTCGTGATCGAGACCTTCTTCGGCGCAGCCGGCGTCTGGTACCTGATCGGCCTCGGCGCCACCGCCGTGATTTTCTCGCTCTACCTGCCGCGCGGCCTTTGGGGCGAAATCGAGCGCCGTTTCGATTTTCAACTTCTGCCCGTCGGCTATCGGCTGAAATTGCCCGGTCCGCATAAAATCCAATGGGAAGAATGAGCCGGCTTGCGTCCGGATCTCTTGCGAAAGGTGACGTTCATGCTTTTTGGTAAAACGATCCTGGTGACCGGCGTGGCTTCCGGCATCGGCGCCCGCACGGCGGAACTGGCCGGCCAGATGGGCGCCGAGGTCATTGGCGTCGATGTCCGCGAGCCTGCCAGTGGAAGTGCCGCCTTCATCAAGGGTGATCTGTCCACCGCATCAGGCGTTGCCGACATCGTTGCGCAGCTTCCGGTGCGCCTCGACGCGCTCGCCAATGTCGCCGGCCTTTCCGGCAGCACCGGCGTCGTCTCGACGCTCGCCGTCAATTTCTACGGGCTTCGCGCCCTCTCCGAAACCGTGGCACCCCGCCTGCGCGAAGGCGGCGCCATCGTCAACGTCGCCTCGATCGCCGGCTACGGCTGGCGCGCCAATCTCGAGCGGGCAAAGTCGCTCGCCGGCATAGACGGCTTTCCCGAGGTGGCGGCGATTGTCGCCGAGCACGGCCTCAAGGACGAGGAAGCCTACCCGCTCTCCAAGGAACTGCTGCTGCTCTGGACCATGCGCGCCGCCCATCAGCCGCTGTTCAAAAACCGTGGCATCCGCGTCAATGCCGTCAGCCCCGGGCCGGTGGAAACGCCGATCCTCAAGCAGTTCCGTGCCGTGCTCGGCGACGCCAGGGTCGATAGCGACATCACCCGCGTCGGCCGCGCCGGCACCTCCGCCGATATCGCACCCGCCGTGCTCTTCCTCTGCTCGGATGGTGCGCGCTGGATCAACGGCACCAACATTGCCGTCGACGGCGGCCTCGAAGCTTCCATCAACGCCGAAGTTCTCGGCTTCTAGTTCTTGTCCCCAGGAGATCTCCGATGAATATTTCCCTCCTCATAAATGGCGCCGACCGCGCAGCCTCCGGCGGCCGGACCTTTGATCGCATCGATCCCTTCACCGAGAAGCTCGCAAGCCGCGCCGCAGCGGCAAGCCTGGACGATGTTGCCGCGGCCGTTAATGCCGCCTCCGCTGCCTTTGGCGCCTGGTCGAAGACCGGCCCCGGCCAGCGCCGCGCCATCCTGATGAAGGCTGCCGACATCATGGATTCCAAAGTGGGCGAGTTTACCCAGTTGATGATCGAGGAGACGGGCGCTACCGCGCCCTGGGCCGGTTTCAATGTCATGCTCGCCGCCAACATCCTGCGCGAGGCCGGCGCCATGACGACGCAAATCACCGGCGAAATCATCCCTTCCGACAAACCCGGCACGCTCGCCATGGGCGTTCGCCAGGCCGTCGGCGTCTGCCTGGCAATTGCCCCCTGGAACGCGCCCGTCATCCTCGCCACCCGCGCCATCGCCATGCCGATCGCCTGCGGCAACACCGTCGTCCTCAAGGCATCCGAACAATGCCCCGGCACGCACCGGCTGATTGCCACAGTGCTGACCGAAGCAGGCCTGCCGGCCGGCGTCATCAACGTTCTCACCAACGCGCCGGAAGATGCGCCCGAGATCGTCACCGCGCTGATTGCCCATCCGGCCGTCAGGCGCGTGAACTTCACCGGGTCGACCAAGGTCGGCAAGATCATCGCCGAGACCTGCGGCAAACATCTCACGCCCGCCCTTCTTGAACTGGGCGGCAAGGCGCCGCTTGTTATCCTCGACGACGCCGATATCGACGGTGCCGTCAATGCCGCCATTTTCGGCGCCTTCATGCATCAGGGCCAGATCTGCATGTCGACGGAGCGGATCATCGTCGACGAGACCATCGCCGATCAGTTCGTCGCCAAACTGGCCGCCCGCGCCAGCCAGCTCCCGGCCGGCGATCCGCGTGGCCACGTCGTTCTCGGTTCGCTGATCAGCCTCGACGCCGCGAAAAAAATGGAAGAGCTGATCGCCGATGCGACGGCCAAGGGTGCAAAGCTCGTGGCCGGCGGCAAGCGCTCGGGCACCGTGGTCGAGGCGACGCTGCTCGATCATGTCACGCCCGAGATGCGCGTCTATGCGGAAGAATCCTTCGGCCCGGTCAAGCCGATCATTCGTGTTGCCGGCGAGGAAGAAGCCATCCGCATCGCCAACGACACCGAATACGGCCTGTCCTCCGCCGTCTTCAGCCGGAATGTCCAGCGGGCAATGACGGTTGCAGCGCGGATCGAATCCGGCATCTGCCACATTAACGGCCCGACCGTGCACGACGAGGCGCAAATGCCCTTCGGCGGCGTCAAGGGCAGCGGCTACGGCCGCTTCGGCGGCAAAGCGGCAATCGCCGAATTCACCGACCTGCGCTGGATCACGGTTGAGGACTCCGCCCAGCATTATCCCTTCTGAGCGGCGGGCAAATTCCGCTACGGATGGCAATCAGCTCCCGAGGCATCATCGCGCCACGCCGGCTTCACGTTTGTGGCGCGATCAGACTTAGACCGGCGACATGCGCCGATGCCCCGCGTCGACCTTTCAGATCGAGAAACCGTCCAGGGCGTCAGCAAGCTTCAGCCAAAGATCATGGGGAGGCGAGGGAATTGGCCGCGAATCTTCGTCAGAGATCCGAACTCCGAAGGCACTCCCCTTCGATCGCTATCCACAAAGTGTTATCAGACACACTGTCGAGACCGATGATCTGTGTCTTGCCGTCCAGCTTTCCGCTCGTGAGCAGTCTCACACGAGAACCTTCGAGCACATAGAGGCCGTGCAAGGTTCCTAAATGAGTCCTCCCTTGGAAGCTGCTGGAGGAGCTGAAACGCCAGATCGGACAAGCGGACACGACGCTTCTCTACGCTGCGAAAGACGTGGACCACAATCACGCTATCGTGCTTCAGCGCTTCATCGGCAAAGACTGACGCGTCGGTGACCGACGTCGATGACACACGCCCTTTCCGTGTCCGAAATTTCCGGGAACCTTTTCGACGAACCTGCATCCAATGTTCGCTTCCGAAGGCGCACCACCGTTGCCGCCGGAAGGCATCGGTCACGACACAAGGGAGACAGATCATGTTGAAGCGAATTCTCGGCGCCACTCTGATGGCAGCCTCACTCGGCACGGCTTCGATCGCYGCCGATGCCAAGCCGACCGATCCTCAGATCGCCCACATCGCCTACACAGCGGGACAGATCGATGTCACCGCGGCAGAACAGGCGTTGAAGAAGAGCAAGAATGCCGAAGTCATTGCATTCGCCAAAACCATGGAGCGCGACCACAAGGCCGTCAACGATCAGGCGCTCGCTCTCGTCAAGATGCTGAAGGTGACACCCGAAGACAACCCCGTCAGCCAGTCCTTGTCGACACAAGCAGCTAAGGAACTGACGACGCTGGAGGCGCTCGACGGCGCGGCGTTCGACAAGGCCTATGTCGAAAACGAAGTCGCCTATCACAAGTCGGTCAACGACGCGCTTGCCAACATCTTGATCCCGTCGGCTGGGAATAAAGAGCTCAAGTCGCTGCTGGAAACGGGCCTGACCCTGTTCAAGGAGCACCAGATGCATGCCGAGCATCTGGCTTCGAAGACCAAATAGACATGGCAATGGGCTTGCTGATGAAATCCCTACGGCTCCCGCTGCTCTTTGCACTACTTTGGGCAGGCAACGGGGTTGCCTCGGCGGCGGACTATCAGATCACCATCACCGGCATGAAATTCAGCTCGCCGCCTCCCGAGCTGCATGTGGGCGATGTGATCGTCTGGAGAAACGATGATATATTCCGGCACACGGCAACCGCTCGCGACAAGAGCTTCGATATCGACCTGCCGCCGACATCGGAAGCCCGCATGACGGTCGCCCAAGCGGGAGCGATTGATTTTTATTGTCGTTTTCATCCCGCTATGACGGGCAAGCTGGACGTCCGGCCATAGGCCGGGCTCCAATCGAAAGATGCGCGAGCGGGCGGAGAATTCCCCATGATAGCCATTCCGATTCCGGCCGAGCGACACCGGCAGCAGATGTCGATACTGTCCGACGCCGATCTCGTGCCCTTGGCAAAAGCAGGCGACGAGCCCGCCATCCGCACCATAGTTCAGCGTCACAATCAGCGCCTGTTCCGGACGGCGCGCGCCGTCATCCGTAACGATGCGGAGGCGGAAGATGTCGTCCAGGCCGCTTACATCAAGGCATTCACTAATCTGGCGACGTTCCGGGGCGAGGCGCAACTTTCGACATGGCTGACCCGCATTACGCTCAACGAGGCGCTGGGTCGCGTGCGGGCCCGAAAGAACACCACCGGGCTCGAGGAAATCGATATGCAGACGATGGCGCCAGGTGGCGAAGTGTTACAGTTTCCCTCCTCCCTGTCAGCAACCAATCCGGAAACCGAGCTCGCCAGGAGCCAGGCGCGGCATCTCCTCGAGAATGCGGTCGACGAACTCCCGGATGATTTTCGCGCCGTGTTCGTGCTCCGGGATGTCGAGGGCATGAGCACAGACGAGGCCGCGTCTTACCTCGGCATAAGACCCGAAACCGCCAAGACCCGGCTGCACCGGGCGCGCAAGATGATGCGCCATTCGATCGAAAAGCAGCTCTCCGGCGCATTCTCGGCCCTGTTCCCGTTCGATGGCGCCCGTTGCGCTTTCATGGCCGACCGCGTCATCGCTGCCCTTCGTCACAAGACGTTATGATGTCTCGCAATATCAGCGGGCAGCTTGCCACGCACGCCTGCCATGGTAGTCGCGGGGCGCTAAAACATGCGGAGGTTAATCGTGGTATCGAGCGCGTAACCCGCGCCATAGACAGTGCGAATCCTCAGATTGCGGAGTCCTGCAAACGCTTTTCGCAGCCGGCCAATGTGCACGTCAACGGTCCGGCTTTCTACAGCGTGCGGAACTGGCCAAACGGCCTCGATGAGTTGCTTGCGGGTACTGATCTGCCCTTGCCTTTCGATTAGGAATTTAAGGATTCTCATTTCAATAGGCGCAAGCGCTACAATCTTGCCTGAAACCACGACTGCGTGCGGCCCGAAGACAATCTCGGCGGCGGAAGCGCAATTTGGCAGAGTCGAAACCGCCGGCCGAGGGCTTATGTCGTGCAGAAAGGCGAGAAGCTTTGCAGGCGACAGAGGACGCGTGATGCCTTCGTCGAGGCCCGCCTTGATCAATTGCAGGTGCTGCGTGCGCATATCCTCGCCGATGAGTGCACCCACGGAAAGCCCCGAGCCCTTCAAGAGCGCACACAGGGGCGCAACGTCACTCGGCCAACCTGCACAATCCAGTACGACGGCGGAAAGCTCTATTGATGTGCAGGCGTCCACCACATCGTCGTCACTTGCAGCAAGACGAGCCTCAAAGCCTTCACTACGCAGAATATGCGCGAGGAGCAGATAAAGCTCGGCGTCCTGTGAGCAGACCAGAATGACCGGGGTCATGTCTATCGCCTCTTCTGTCGGTTGACGATGCGGCAAGCCCTAACTCGTTGCGAACTCGCCGCCATTGACATCTATGATGGCTCCGTTGACGAACTGTGCATCCTCCGATGCCAGAAACGCGATCACCGCGGCGACGTCGTCCGGTGCACCGAGCCGCCCCGCCGGAATACGGGCGAGCGCGTCGATGTTGGTCTTGCTTTGCGGGGAGCCTGTGAGTGGCGTCAGGATGCGACCTGGCGCCACGACATTCGATGTTATGCCGTAGGAGCCATATTGAGAGACCAGCACGCGGGATAATCCTGAAAGTGCGGCTTTGGACGTCGCGTAGCTCGCGCCGGCGATCCGCGGTATCGTCCGGCCGGCAAGAGATCCAACGRATATGACCCGTCCAAAACCGCTTTCCTTCATGGCGGGCAGAGCGGCTCGGCAGCACAACATCGTCCCTGTCAGGTTGACGGCGAGCACGTCGTTCCACTCTTCAAGGGTAAGGTCGGCGACGTGAAGAGGGCCGTCAGGACTTTTCGGCGAAATCCCCGCGTTGCAAACGAGGATCCCAGGTGCGCCTAGGACACGGGTGACTTCGCCGAAAAAGGAATTGATCGCCGCCGGTTCGCGGAGATCGACCTTTCTCGTAAGCGAGCGCTCTGGCCCGAAAGCCTCGGCAAGCGCAGAGCCCGCGGCCATGACGCTTGCTTCACCATGGCTGAAGACCGCAACCCGATGACCGGCCCTGAGAAGTCGAAACGCAGTGGCAAGACCGATCCCAGTCGTGCCACCGCTGATGACCGCAACATGCGAACTGCCACCAGGGCTCATGCCGCTTGATCCATTCCAGTAAACAGCGAAAGGGGCGGATGGGCGGCGGCCTCTGTTATTACCTCAATCAGCAAGGGCCCGTCTCCAGAGAGACCGCGCTCAAGGTATTGAGAAAGGTTGGCGGGATCCGAGATGCGTACTGCTGGGCAGCCGCAAGCTTCCGCAATTCGCCGATGATCGACGTCCGCGAAACTGCAGGCAGTCGTGAAGCTGCCGAACTTGACAGTTTCCGCATCACGTTGGAAGCCAAGGATACCGTTGTTCAACACGATGATGAGTACCGGAAGCTTGCTCCGCACCATGGTCTCCAACTCCGCCCAGCTATGCGCGAAACCGCCGTCCCCGACGATGACAACGACCGGCTTGTCGGGCTTTGCCACTTTCGCGCCGAGCGCAAGTGGCAGGCCCCAYCCAAGTCCGGCAAGGCCCCGCGGCGATAGGAAGCGCATGCCGGCCGAAAGGGCTCGGAGCTGGCCCGCGACCCACATCGAGGAATAGCTCGCATCGGCAACAACGGTCGTCTCTGCCGTCAATACTTGTTGCAGGTCGGACATGACTCGCTCGGGACGGATCGGACTGTTCTCCGAACGGGCAATAGATCGTCGCTCCATGTCAAACGCGCGCCAGAAACCCGCAATCCGAGCCGTCAACTTGTCGCGCTGCGATGCGCGGTAAGAGAGATCGCGTCGGGCAAGCGCGCGGCGAAGCGCGCTGATAGTTTCGGCCGCATCGCCTGCTAATCTGACCGCTTCGTAGGTACGTCCGATTTCGGTGGGATCGACATCGATGTGGATGACTGACGCGGACCGGGGAATTTGGCGCCAACTGTCAGTGCCATTCTGATTGGTTCGCGTCCCCACCAGAATGACGAGATCGGCTTCTTCGACGAGGGCAAGCGCGTGCTGTCCAAGCGATCTCGGCCCGACGAGAGCACCGAGAACGCCAGCTGACAGCGGGTGGTATTCGTCGACCGCGCCTTTTCCCATATTGGTCGTCAGGACGGCAAGCGAGGCTTCGTCCTGTAGCGCCGAAAGCTCGCCGGCGGCATGGCTTGCATGGACGCCTCCTCCGGCGATGACGATGGGCGCCTGGGCTGCGGCGATCATCGAGGCTGCGTGCTCGATGTCGCTATCGCGTGGACGCAACCGATCGAGTGGCCAGTGGCCAAGCACAGCCTCACGACGAAACAGCGAAGGGGAGATCTGCTCACGCAAGAGGTCGGCGGGGAGCAGGAGAGCTGCCGGTCCCGGCCGGCCCGAGGCGGCTGCCGTGAAAGCAGCATCGACATAGTCGTCGATCCGCTCAGCAACGAGCACCTTGCGCACCCACTTCGTGCATGATTGGAACAGGGTGAGATGATCGAGTTCCTGGAATGCATTGCGATCAGCCTGATCTCGTTCCACATCCTGAACGAGAGCAACGACCGGAACGCTAGCCTTCAGCGCTTCGGCCAGCGGCGGAACGAGAAGCGTTGCCGCAGGTCCGTTCTGCGCTGCTACAACGCCGACCTTGCCTGACAGCCGCGCATACCCGTCGGCCATGGTCCCGCCCATGTTTTCCTGACGGTAGGCGATTTGACGTATGCCGATTGCTTCGGCCGCAAGGATAACCGCCGAAGGCAGACTCTGAGCAAAGATATGGGTGACGTCGTGCCTCTTCAGGGAAAGAGCGATCCGCTCGGCGACGGTTAGATGATCAGTTGCCATGGTCACATGCCTGCTTCGGTTGAAGTTGCTTCGAGGATTGAAAGGAAGTCTGCGAAGGCTGAGACGACCGCATCACCGTCCGCAGTTGTCATTGCCGTCGAAAGGCACGCCGCAGCGCCATTGGGAAGCAGGATGCCGCAACTGAGGAAATGCCTGGAGAGCCGCCCCATCAACTCGGCCTCTTCCGGGGCGAGATACGCCTCGCGGAAGTCCGTTGGCTGCTTTCCTTTCGGATGGATACGAAACAAGGATGCCGCCCCCGTCACGCTGAAGGCTGCCCCGTGGCGCGCGATTTCCTTTCGAAGTCCAGCCCGGATTCTATCGCCAAGGCTCTCGAGTGCAGCGAAAGCGCCATCCGTCATCGCCTCCATGGCAACCCGGCCCGCAACCATCGATACGGGATTTGCCGAAAACGTGCCGCCTTGCGGCAGCAGCGGCTTGCCGCTGTCGCTTGCGAACACCCGCATCACGTCCTTGCGCCCGCCGATCGCCCCGACGGGAAAACCTCCGCCGATGATTTTGCCGGCGGCGACCAAATCGGGGTGGAGACCATAGCGGGCCGACGCCCCAACATATGACTGCCGCAGATTAAGGACCTCATCGGCCACGATGAGAATCCCGTATTGCTTCGCGATCGCCTCGACAGCGGCAAAAAAGCTTGGCTCAGGCGCTATCAGCCCGGCGCGGCTTGGCATCGGGTCGATCAAGATACAAGCCAGTGAAGGGGCAGCCGAAGCAATTCGGCGCTCTAGATCCGCGATGTCATTGAAGCGGATAACCGTTACCTCGTCCCTTACCGAACGGGGCATTCCGCGATAGGCCGGTACGGCCTGAGACACCGAGGGATCGTTCCATATAGCCGGCGACACCGCCTGCCCCGTTTCCGCCCAGTCGTAAGCGCCGTGATAGGCGCCTTCAATCCGTGCGATGCCGGGCCGGCAAGTGAAGGCGCGAGCGGCCTTGATCGCAAACATCACAGCCTCGGTCCCGCTGCTGACAAAGCGAATATGTTCGATAGCCGGAATGCGCTCGATCAACAGCTCGGCCAGCGTGATTTCGTGCTCGGTCGGGTTAGAGAAACATGTGCCGCGATGAAGAAGATCTGCAACCGCGTCGGCAACTGGAAGAAAACCATGGCCGTGAATCAGCGTCGTGAAATTATTGTTTAGGTCGAGTAGGCGATTGCCGTCGACGTCGATGAGATAGGCCCCCTCCCCGCGCGAAATGTAGAGCGGGCTGGGCTCATGATCGACGGTGACGCGCGTGATCCCGGTTGGAAACACGCGGCGACCCTTTTTGAAGAAATGTTCGGACCTCGACCGGGGAAATCCCCGGCCGTCGCGCAAGATATAAGGGTGAAACATTCGATCTTCTCCGGCAAATGGGTCACGGCGCGACCCTTCATAATTTTGTTATTACAAAAATCATGAACCCGAAGAAGTTGCAACAAAAAAAATCCGGCCACGATGTTATTGCCGCTTGAGACGCTCCTGCGCTGCTTTCTTGAGGCGCCGATAGCCGTCTCGAATGTCGTTTTCCATTGCCGCTCGGACGGCGGAGGGATCTTTATCCACCAGAGCCTCAATCGCGGCCAGGTGGTTGTGGACACCGTATTTCGCTTCCGCAAACTCAGGATAGAGGTCGTGGAACGAGGCGCCGATCCTTAACCATAGGGCCTCGATGGTCGAAAGAAGGTGCGGCATCTCGCACAGTCGATAGATGGTAAAGTGGAATTCTTTATTGTCGTGAAGAGCATCGCCGTAGCGCTTTTCCTCGAGCGAAAGTGTGATTTTTTCCTGTATTACCAATAGCTTGTCAAGCACATCATTGGTCGCACGAAGTGCGCCTTTTTCGGTCGCTAATCCTTCGAGGGCAAGCCGCATCTGCGTGACTTCGTAAAGCGCCGAAAGATCGAGATGCGGGACGATGACGGTTTTAGGACCCACCATGACGAGCGCACCCTCAAAGACCAGGCGGTTAATCGCCTCGCGCGCCGGCGTCGCACCAACCTTCAGCATTTCGGCAACCGAACGGATCGGCAACTTGTGACCGGGCTTGTATACGCCCCGCGTAAGTTGCTCCTTGATGGATGAATAGGCGAAGTCGCTGAGACGCCCGGAGTGCAATTCCGACGCCGGCGATTCCTCTTCAGTTGTATTCTCGTTCAAAATTAACTCCCCACGAGTTGACTTCTTCACATTTTTGTTGCAACAAAAATGCATTGTGTAAAAATTGATCACGCAATGTGACAGCATAACGGGATCGTGAATATTAGCAACGCCTTGGCCCCGTGCGGCCATGCCTGAACAGATGCCGGCCTTGTCGGCACGACACTCACACCACCTGGCGCCGCGCGGGCGGAGTCGGGAGGGATCAATGCATCTTAAAGCAAAGGAGATATCAGTTTGATTGGTGCGCCTGTTTTTATCGATCGCATAGGAAAGGCCTACGGCAGCCAGACTGCCGTAGGCGCAGTGACCTTGGACATTTCAGCAGGCGAATTCCTGTCGATCCTCGGTCCATCCGGATCGGGCAAGACGACGCTTCTGACAATGATCGCCGGTTTCGAAAGTCCGTCTGCCGGACGCATTATCATTGGTGGGCGCGATGTCACCGCCGTATCGCCCGATCGCCGCAATATCGGGATGGTCTTCCAGCGTTATGCTTTATTCCCGCATCTGACCGTCGCCGAAAACATCGGCTTTCCCCTGAGGATGCGCGGCATCCGCAAGGACCTCAGGGCAGAACGCGTTAGCCGGGCGCTCGACCTCGTCCAACTCCCGGACTATGCCAAGCGCTATCCCCACGAACTTTCCGGCGGCCAGCAGCAGCGGGTTGCAGTCGCGCGAGCAATGGTGTTCGAACCGCCTGTTCTCTTGATGGACGAGCCACTCGGGGCACTGGACAAGAAGCTGCGCGAATCCATGCAGATCGAGATCAAGCAGCTTCAGCGGCGCCTCGGTGCAACGGTCATCTACGTGACGCACGATCAGGAGGAGGCGTTGACGATGTCCGACCGGATCGCTGTCATGGCAAAGGGGCAACTCGTGCAGCTTGGAAGCCCGGCGGATCTTTACTGTAATCCGGAGAGTGCCTTTGTCGCCGACTTCATCGGCAAGATGAATTTCCTAACGGGAGAATTCCTGGGCAAGACCGCTGGTCGTCACACCATCAGACTGGGTGACGACGTGGTTATTGATACGCCCGGTGCCGCCCATAATTTCGAGGGTTCGGCAAAGATAGGTGATCGCGTTCGGCTCGCGCTGCGCCCTGAGCGCCTCGGCCTTGCAGCGCGGGGCGCAGGAGGACAGAACGCCCTCCCCGGTCGGATCGAAACGTCGGTCTTTGCCGGCTCCTTCGACCTTCATCTCGTTCGCACTGATTTCGGAAGCGGCGAGATCATTCAGGTGCAGATCCCTGCTGATGGAAAGAGGGAGCCCTTCGCAATGGGGGCACTCGTGGACGTCGTCGCCGAACGCGACGGCCTCCGGCTCTTTACGGTTGAGGAGGGATGAAATGACCACGACCGTCGATAATCCACGCGTTGTACCAACCCGTCCAGCGAGCTGGTTTTTCTCACGCTCGGCGCGCCAGTATTCGCATGCGCTGACGTTCCTGCTTATTGCGCCGTTGATGCTGTTACTGGCCGGAGGCTTCATCTATCCGATTGGACGGCTCGTCTCTTTGAGCTTAATGGCGCCGGGATTCACGCTGGAGCATTACGAGCGGATCGTCACCGAGCCACTCTACATGGAAGTCCTGCTTCGGACGTTGCAGACGGGCGCCATCGTAACAGTGACGAGCTTGCTGCTTGGATTTCCGGTTAGCTTTCTCATGGCGCATGCCAAAGGCAGGATGGCGATGCTCGTATCGGCCGCGGTGTTGGTCCCACTATGGACCTCAGTGCTGGTGCGATCCTATGCCTGGATCGTGCTGCTGCAGCGAAACGGCATCGTTAACGGTCTGCTGATCGAGAGCGGCCTCATTGGCAGTCCGTTGAAGCTAATCTACACCGAAGGCGCGGTGATCCTTGCGATGACGCATGTTCTCATGCCCTTCATGATCCTGCCGGTCTACAACGTTCTTCGCACTATTCCTGCAGAGTACACTCAAGCCGCCCGCAATCTCGGCGCCGGCCCGATTAGCGCGTTCTGGCGCGTGACCTTGCCGCTCAGCTTGCCTGGAATCTTTGCCGGATGCGTCATGTGCTTCATCCTGGCGATCGGTTTTTATATCACGCCGGCACTCGTCGGCGGGCCTGGAGCATTGATGATGGCAACGCTGATCGGCCAGCAAACCACCGTTCTGCTTGACTGGCCATTTGCCGCAGCGCTCGCGACCGTCCTTCTGACCACGACGCTGATCTTTGTCCTTGTGTTCCGCAAGGCGCTTTCCGTCAGCAAAGGAATGAACAGTGTCAATTGAGCCCGCAGTCACCGCCTCATTCGCCCCCTCTCCCGTCAACAGCACCCATCGGCCTTACGGCAAAGCGGCATTGCGGCTCCTTGGGGGCTTCCTGATCGGGGAAATCCTGTTCTTCCTGGTTCTGCCGACGTTGCTCGTCATCCCGATTTCGCTGAACGACAGCAGCTATATCGAGTTCCCGCCGAGGGGCCTGACGCTTCGCTGGTATATCGACTTTCTATCCGATCCGGACTGGCGCGCAGCAACGATCTTCAGTCTGCAGATTGCGCTGGCGACGACGGTCGCTTCGACGGTTATCGGTACATTGGCCGCCATCGGGCTCGTTCGCGGTAATCTGCCGGGAAAGACGCTTCTGCGGGCATTGTCGTTGGGGCCAATGATCGTTCCCCATGTTGTCTTTGGCGTTGCCCTTTATCTGGTTTTTTCCCCGCTCAGTCTGACCGGCAATTTCGCTGGTTTCCTGATCGCGCACACCGTACTTGCTGTTCCCTACGTGATCATCACCGTGTCGGCAGCACTCGAGCGCTTCGACACGTCACTCGAGCTTGCCGCACTGAATTGCGGGGCAAGCCGGAGCCGCGCCTTTATCAGCGTTGTGCTTCCTAACATCGCCCCGGCGGTGGCTGCGGCTTCGGTCTTTGCGTTTCTGGCGTCGTTCGATGAGGCAACAGTCGCCTTCTTCATTTCCGATACGGGCGGAAAAACGATCAGCCGCAAGATGTTCGAGGACATCGATTTCAATCTCACCCCGGTCATAGCGGCGGTTTCGACGCTGCTCGTCGCGGTATCGCTGCTGCTCATGGGGACCATTCATCTCCTTACCGGCCGCGGGGAGGATTAACATGATCACATCAATCGGAGAGAGGAAGAACCGATGAAAAAGCGAACGAAGATCAAGCCACTGCTTGCGGCTTGCCTCATGCTTGCCGGTGCGGGGGCGGCGCAAGCCGAGGAGCAGGTCATCATTGCGACCACAGGCGGCGCCTACGATGCCGCGCTTCGAAAATTCTGGTTCGAGCCGTTTACCGAAAAGACCGGCATCAAAGTTGTTTCCGTCGCGGCAACGAATGCCGAGATGCGGGCGAAAGCGGCGGCCATGGTCAAGACCGGCAACGTGACCTGGGACCTTTATCCGGACGGCGAGATCCAGGCGAGCGCTGAAGCGCATCGGCTTACATCTGAAGACCTGACCGACTTTTGCAAGTCTTTCCAGAGCCGGCCAGATCTGGTCGAGGATGCCTGCGTCAGCGCTGGGGCCAGGCTTTTTTCAACCGCAACGCTGATGGCCTACGACCCGACTGCCTTCAAGGATGGGAATCCGTTGAGCTGGGCCGATATGTGGAACCAGACAAAATTTCCTGGGGGTCGCTCGTTTCCAAATTTCGACGATCCGTGGAGGGTAATGGCTGCCGCGCTCCTCGCCGATGGTGTTCCGCGCGACAAACTCTTTCCGCTCGACGTTGATCGCGCCCTTAACAAGCTCGACGAGATCCGCCCGGCGATATCGCTCTGGTGGAAGACCGGTGACCAGAGCGTTCAGGGCTTTCGCAACGGCGACTACAGAATCGGGCAGATCTGGCTGACGCGCGCAAATACACTGAAGGCGGAAGGACGCCAGATCGCCTGGTCCAAACAGGCCTCGTTCCTCGTCGGCGATCGCTTGACGATTATCAAGGATGCGCCGAACCGCGCAAACGCGTTGAAGTTGATCGGCTACTGGCTTGATCATCCGGAGGCGCAGGCCGGGGTGTGCAACGAACTCCTTTGCACGCCGCCGAGCCGCAAGGCGATCGATTTGATGTCGCCGGCTGCACGCGCGGCACTGCCGAGCGACGAGGACATCCGGGATTACATCGTCATCCCGGACGCCAAATGGATCAACGACAATGCTGCGATGATGCTCGAGCGTTGGAATGCCTGGATCCGATAACGATCCCCCTTTGGCGGTGGTTCCGCCCGAAGGGGCGGAGACAGATCTTTATCCCTTGAGAGCACGATTGACGGCAGCTGCGACGTCGCGCAATTCGGATGCCGTGTGGCCGGCAGTCGGACATATTCGCAGCCCCGCCCTTCCCTTGGCCACAGTCGGGAAGAAAATGGCCGACGTGTAGTAACCAGAATCAAGTACAAGTCTGGCAGCGCCGATTGCCGCAAGCTCGTCACCGACGACGACGGTCCTGATCGGGAGTCGGGACCCTGCCTGTGCGGTCGGCACCAGCTCGTCGAAAAGAGAGATGTGTTCTGCGAGCGTCCTTTGCCGCACACCAAGTTCCGGTGTGCGGTGAATCGACTGAGAGGCCAGAGCTGCACCGATCGCCGCAACATTGATGGAGGCCGAGAAGGCATGCGCGAGAGCAAAGCGCCGGAAGATCTCTTCCTGGAACGCCGTTGCGAGCATCAGCATGCCGCCCGACGCTCCGAAGCCCTTCCCGAGCGAGGCGGCGATGATCGTCCGTTCACCGAGACCTTCTGGCATCTGTGAACGGGCAAACCCCTCGCCTCTTTCCCCGAAAATCGATATACCGTGAGCATCATCGATGTAAAGGAAGAGGCCGTATCGCTCCTGAAGCTCCCGCAACTCCTTGATCGGGGCACAGCCACCCATGGAATAGACACCGTCGCAAACATAGGCGACCGCCTCGTTCTGGCGGCAAATTTCTTCGAGCGCCTGAAGATCGTTGTGGCCTATAGTGCGCACCTCGCATTCTTCAGCAACGACGGGCTTGTTGAAGGCGAGCGTTGCATGCGCGAGACGGTCGAATACCATGACTGGTTTTTTGCCGCCCGTCAGAACGCCGGACGCAATCAGCGGAAGCGCGCTTAAGTTGGCGGCAAGCACTGTTGTGTAGGTGATAGCCCTCGCGCCGAAGAGATCAGAAAGAGCATCCTCGAGGTCTCCGAGGACTGCAAAATTGAGCCGCGTCCGGGCGCAGGACCAGTGTAGTGTTCCGTAGCGCCGAACTGTCTCTATTGCGCCTTCGATGATTGAGGGGTGATTGTCGAGCCCGAGATACGAGCAGCGGACGAAGTCGACGACGCGCTTCAATCGGCGATCCGAAACCGGCAGCTCCACCGCTCGACCGTCAGACGGATGGACATAGAGGGCCATCAAGCCGTTGAGCTGGGCGGCGGCAAAGTGGGGACTCGCGTGGCTGATCAGGCCCGCGGTGTTTCTGTGGGATGTTTTCGCCGATCCGGCGCCCGAAGCTGCCTCTTGCATGTTGTGCTCCCAAATGTTCAACGGACTTCAAGCTATGCGCGTGATCGTCGTTTATGCAACGAAGGCGACAGCAAGTTTTCGGGAAGTTTCGATGAACATGTGAACGTGGGGAAGTCACATACTTTACGCAACGTCGATTGCATATCCTTCCTTTGGCACGGTGCGGATCAAATCGCGGCCAAGCGCCCGCCTCAATGCACGCCGGAGCCGGCCGATATGAACATCGACTGTCCGAGGCTCGACGAAAGCTGATTTCGGCCAAGCGACCGCGATCAGTTCCGCGCGGCTTAGAACACGCCCCGCGTCACCCATAAGAGCGCTCAGCAGACGAAACTCGATCGGGCTGAGATTAACCGGCATACCCCTTACCAAGACACGCCGGCCGCTGACGTCCAGCTTCAGATCGTCATATATTGGAACGAAGCGGCCAGACGCTTCGTCGGAGGAATTGCCTATTTCACCGTGGAGATAAGACAGCAGCCGTTCCGGAGGCATCGGCCTTGTGAAGCTCTCATCGACGTCGGCTTTCAGGATGTCGAGATAAGCGGCCTTTTCGGCGACGAGTGCGATGAGTGTGAGTTCGTCGGCAAGCCCCTTTTCTCCCAGGCTCGACGCGATATCAGCCAGAATTTGTGAACCCGGCTGGCAGTCGACGATGATAGCTGCAGCGCCGCGCTCCTCGGCGATCGCCACGGCCTCGTTTGGAATATCGACCAGCACCGTCCTGTATCCGGCCCCCCTCAAGATGTATGACAGCATCAAATAATAGTCGGCATCCCGGGATACGATCGCCAGAAGTGSGCTCATCGGCTCGCACCGCCAGCTGTTGACCCCACCATTTCTACGTTTGCTACGACAAAACTCTCACCGGATTGCCTCATTCTAAGTGACACCTCAAGCCTGATTCGTAAAATATCGCGAAAATCGCTCTCATTGCGGGTGTTTTTATAGCTTGCCTTTCGGTTTTGTTACAACATAATGTTGAGCATGAGAAGCACTTCGCACTGAAGCGCGTATTTGCCAGGGACGGCACGTGATCGTGGCCCACTCGGTGGGATCGACGTCCGGCATAATTTGATGGCCTGTTTCCGGACGGTAACGGGGCTTTTTAATGCGCGAAATGTTCGAAAGGTTCTCAGCCGGCTGCGCCGCAACCGCACCGGATTTTTGGAGTGATGCAGATGTTGGGGACATAAGTACTGCTGTCCGTTCGCTTTACGGACAACATGCGAAAACCGCGGCAGCCTGGTGTGCCATAAGCGCTCGCTCCGACGGTCGCTCAGGCGATTTCAAGTTTTGGGTCCGAGTTTTCCAGCAGTTGGGGAAATTCGAAAACAAATGCGAGGGCCATCGGCTTTGATGTCGCACGCATGTTTACTCCGACAGCATTCCGACACTACGAATCTGTCCGGCCTTATAGGTCGGACAGATTCGCGGTGATCATGCCAGCCGCTCGGTTGAACGCAGATTTCGGGAGCGGGACGTGTAGGGGCAGACAGGGTGTCCCCACAGCGAAGGGTTCATGATCAACACGCAGAGCAGGGGGACTAGTTTTATCTGAATACGATGGCTACAAAAGTCCTGTCATGAAAGACGCCTGCCGCATCCTGCACCAGGAGTTTCAGACGCGTTGAAGGGCAGCTCGGCTGAGTTCGAGGAAATGGGGCGCATCCTCAAAGTCAGCTTATTTGAGTCATGCACCCGCGATCGACACGCTGCTTGAAGCCGTTCGCTGCCTCCGCCAAGTAATTGGGTTGACAGAATACTCCATGAGCCGAGGGATGGCCCACAGCTGACGGGCGAGCGAGCGACCGCGCGCCTGGTTCTTGATCTCGATCGCGATATAGGCGCGGGCGATCGCATTGCAGCGATTTCCTGCCGTCCATAATCTCTCCCGCAGCTCATTCATTGGTCTCAGAGACTAATGCCACGACTGACAGCCCGCTGGTGCCGTTCCGAGATGATCTGTTCGCTGCTTTCCATGCGCACCGTCCGCTGCAGGACCTTCAACCTGTCCTGCATCGCCTCGAAAGCATTGCGCTGCGCTGGTGGCACACGATTGATGAGATCCTTTTCGCCGCGAATGATGGCATTGCGACCAAAGCGCTCGTCGAGTGCCCGGCTGACGGCGGCGAACTCCCGGCGAATGCTGGGATCGAGAGGGGCAGCGGAAGCCGTCAGCTTGCGGTCGTTGTTCTTCGCCTCGGCAGTCAGTCGCATCAGCACGTCTTCCGCCGCCGTCGACAGAGCAGGAATGGCAACCGCCATGCGCCGTCGCTCTTCGGCGATAGCCTGGCGTTCGGCATCGAGCACAYTGACGTAGGCCGGACCGAGCGATCGCAAACGGGCGGCGGCTTCAGGCACGGCCTGCACCGCCTCTTTCCGCTCCCGGCCGGCGGCCAGCATCCGGTCCATCAGGCGATCGGAACCGCGCAATGCGCCATAGGCGGCCGGATCGTTGGTCACCGCGGCCGCGATGCGCTCGCCAGCAAAGCCTTTCTGAAGCAGCTCTTCGATCTTGCCGACGGCGCCGACCGGATCGCGCCAGATCGCGCTTGCCACCGCCGCCAGCGCTGCTCGCTGCTGGCGATAGAGAGGATCTGAGAGCACACGCGAGCGCGCCTCCTCGTCGATCCCGGTCCTGAACTCGGTGACGGCGGCAAGCATGGGGACATTCTCCATCCCTTGATCGGCACTGGCGCCGGCAACAATCTTCGAACGATCCCGGCGCTCGGCGAGATGCTGCTCGTCGGCAAAGCGCTTCACGGCCTCGAACAGCCGGGTCAGCTTCTCGCCTCTGCTACTGGCGAGGTCCTCTGGCATACGCTCGACCATGTTGCGTTCGCCAACCGCGTCGGCCTTCGAGGTAAACGCGCTCCAGCCGAAGCGGGCGGTCAGCGCCTCGCTGACCGCCTTGACCTCCTGGACGATCGAGCGATCTTCGGCGGCAAGCGCAAAGGCGGCCTTGTAGGCGTCGTCACCACCTTGCCTGCGCACCGCCTCGATCTCGGTAAGACGTGCCATCGCCTTTTCGGAGAGCGCCGGGATCGGCAATRCCATATGGGCGCGGCGTTGCTGCTCGTGGCTTTCGAAGCGTTCGGCATTCCGGCGGAACTGGGTGGCATGGGCGCGGACGAGCGGCAGCAAGTCCGTCAAGGCAGTGATCGCGGCATTTCGTTCGTCGCGTGCCGCACGACCGTCGACGATCAGCTCGGAACCCCGCAGGCGGCCGAGCCGCTCGGGTGCTTTGGCAAGATCATCGGCAAGCCTGCGCGGATCGACGCTTGTATCCGATGAAAGCGCGTTCAAGGCGACAAGGGCTGCATCCGGGTCACGATAGATCTTCTCCAACAGCGGCCGGAGGATGGCTTCCCGTTCCTTCCAGGCAGGAGACGAAAGCTGTGCCAGCTGCGCATCTTCCTCGGCACTCCTGGCAAAGCCCGTGGTGGGCGGGATCAGATATCGGCCGCGAGCAACATCCGCCTCCAAGACGGTTTGGGGTTCAGCCCGTTCCTCGTTGTAGGCGATGCGCCGTTCCCGCTCGATCGTGRAGCCGAGCGCAACGCTTGCCCGCTCCCACAGCTTCGCCAGCTGCTCGCGCCTCTCGGCAATCCCGGCCCACCGCCGGGAAAGGCTTTCTTCCGCCCCGGCTGCGGCAAGCGAAAGGTGATCGAGACCACGGCGGCGCGCGAAGTCGTCGGCATGGGCGCGATAACCGGCCTCGCTTTCAAAATCGAGCGTCGTCGTCTTGGCGCCGGAACGCGACAGGCGCTCTACCAGCTGCTTGAACACATCCGGTCGATGGCTTTCCCGCTCGATCCGTTGCTGACGCGCTTCGGCGGTTTCGATCCGCTTGGCGGTCCAGACGTTGCGGTCGACCTCTCTTTCCTCGAACCGCTTCTGGCCGGTTTGTTCGTCGACGATGGCAACCTTGATCGTCACCCGCTCGACGCCGTCCTTGCGCAGCGTGACGGTATCGCCTTCTGAGACGCCACCTTCCTCGAGCGCCTTCGGCAGGCTGACGCCCCATAGACGATGGAGGGTGCCGTCATCTGCTCTGACATCGGCATAGGGACTGTCGTCGGCATCCTCGTCATTCGGCCGGAACTTGGCTTGTCCTGTTTCCACGAGCGCGCCGGTGACGCCGGCGGCATGATCGACATGCGGCTTTCGTCCCCATTCCGGCTTTGCTTCAAAATCGTCCTTCGCCGCATAGAGATCGACGCGGTCTCTGTGTCTCGTCATCGACACATAGGTCAGGTGCTGGTCCATCATGCCGGTGGCGAGCACGAAGCTTCGCTCGACCGTGGCGCCTTGAGACTTGTGAATGGTCGCGGCGTAGCCATGATCGACATTGCGATAGCTGCTCTCGCTGATGACGACATCACGGCCACTGTCGAGACGGACCGAAAGCACTGCGTCGCCACGTTTGTCGCCGGTGGAAACGACCGTGCCGAGCATGCCGTTCTTCACATGTTGCGGGCCGAGACGCATTGCGCGCGCTTCAACGAAGCGGGCATTCTCCAGGAAGATGATGCGGTCGCCGGCAGCAAATTCCCGCGCGCCGCGCTCGGTCCGGAAAGCGCGGTCCTCACCAAGCGCGCCCTCTCCCACCATCACCGATCGCAGCGCCTCGTTCAGACGCTTGACGTCCTCGTTGGTGTGGGCGAGCACCAGCAGTTCGTCACCACGAAGACGACCGTCATTGCCTGCCGTGGTTGAGTTCTGGATTGCCTGTTTGCGCGCTTGGCTCCAATCGGCGACGATCCGATCGATCGTTTCCGCCCGTGTCCCTGCCTCGATCAGATGCCCCTGCTGGGCATAGGCATCGAGGCCCTTCCCGGTCTCGCCGCGCGCAAAAAGCCGCGACGCCTCGCGCGCCCATGGCTGGCGCTGGCGGCGCACGCCAGCAAGTTCGGCAAAACCGATCCGCTCAGTGATCGCCCGGAATGCCGCGCCCGCCTGGATCGGCTGCAGCTGCATCGCGTCACCAACCAGCACGACCTTCACCTCGGCTTGCTCGGCGATGTCAAGCAGGCGGGCCATCTGCTGCGACGACACCATGCCGGCCTCGTCGATGACAAGCACATTGCCACGTTCGAGCAATTCGCGTCCGCTGGCCCAGGCGAGTTCCCAGGCGGCGAGTGTCCGCGACCTGATGCCGGAACTGTCTTCCAGCCCTTCGGCGGCTTTGCCCGCAAGGGCAGCACCGATCACCCGGCGACCATCGCTCTCCCAGGCAACGCGGGCGGCGGCAAGCAAGGTCGACTTGCCGGCGCCGGCAAGACCGACCACGGCGGCGATACCTTTGTCCCGGGTGATATGGTGGATGGCATCCGCCTGTTCCGGATCGAGCCGGAAGGAGTTTTCCGGATCCTGCGTTTCGACCTGCCTGATCGCGGCTGCAACCACCCGATCGGAAACGGCAAAACCACGGCGCTCCGCCAAAACCCGCGCCGACCGCCCCATGTCATATTCGATGCGCAGCATCTCCCGCGTGGTGAAGACGGCAGGTTCGCTCGCCTTTCCCGTTTCGGCATCGATCTGCTGCGGCTTCAGCATGATGAGATCGTCCGATGCCATCAGTCGCGCGCGGATATTGGCGAAGTCCGCGGGATCGTCGACAGTGCGATGCAGCGCCTTGGCGATATCGCGCTCATCGAAGGTGGAGCGTTCATTGCTCAACTGCTTCAGCAGGAGCGCAGGATCGGCAAGCAGCCGGTCGGCCATCTCCTGGCGACGGGCAAGGTCGGCCGGAGCAAAATACATCTCCGCGTCCCTGCGGGAGAGGGCTGCCTTCTCCGGTCCGAGGTGCTTCTGCGCGATGCCATCAAGGCCCTGTTCGGCATAGGAGCGGCCATCGAGCCGGATCTCGTGACCGGCAAGCGCCAGGTGCCGGCTGGCCGTCTCCGCCCAGGCGATCTTCCACGCCTGCAAGGTTTCCTTGTCGCCAGCCCAGAGTTTGTAGACGACCTTGCCATTCGGGCGATCCGGCGTGACGACCCGCAGCGGCTTTCCGTCCTCGCCACAGACAGGAACCTTCTTTGGCCCGAACCCCTCCTCCGCCAGCGGCCTGAGCGTCGTCATCAGATGGATATGCGGGTTGCCGTCCTTGTCGTGATAGACCCAATCGGCGACCATCCCTTTCGCAGTCAGATTGTCGCGCACGAACTCCCGCACCAGCGCGATGTTCTCAGCCCGCGTCAGCTCTTCCGGCAACGCGATGATCAACTCGCGCGCCAGCTGCGCGTCGGCGCGTTTCTCGAAAGCATCGACGGCATTCCACAGCGCTTCGCTCGCCTTGGCGACGGATTGACCAGAAATCGCCGACCGCAGCCAGGCCGGTATTTGGTCCGGAAGAGCCAGCTCCTCATGCACCAGTTCGGAAGCTCCGCCGCGATAGCTGAACGATGTGCCGGCCTGTTCGTCCATCATCCGGGCGCGATGGCGATAGGCGGCGGCCGAGACGACGCTGCGTCCCGCGCCCCTGCCGATCACCTGTGCTCTGACGAACATGATCGCCACTGTCGTCTCCACCTCGCCCGAGCACGTCGCGACAGCGACGTATATTGCGCCCTCAAACCAATCGGAACGCAGGGCCGATGCCGCTTTTCCGGAAGACGGCCATCGGCCGAAATTCCGGCTGCGACGTTTTGGGGCTGGTCGAAAATAGCCTATTTAACTATCGTTTTGTAGTTAGTATAATCGGTCTTCGGAGGCTATTTTCGGGAAAGGGAGATTCACCAATGGCCGTAAAATCATCAATTTCTGATCTCGATGCGCAGATGGAGAAGTTGCGAGAACGTCGGCGAATTCTGATAGTTAAATCGGCGGAGCGGTTTGCCCGCGCGGCGACGAAGTCCGGGCTGGCGGAAATGGAGATCGCCGACGAGGAGGTCGAGCGGATCTTCGAAGAGATCGCCGCTCGATTTCGCAAAGAGGAGAAGAAAGGCACTAGTGCTGCATCTCCTCAAACGCGTCGACCAGCAGTTGATGGCACTGGATCGACGTCGGAGGTTTTACATGACGGCTGACCGCAAGAAGGAAGCACGCGAGAAACTCCTGCTTGGCGGCATCGTCGTGAAGGCTGGTCTGTCGACGGCCGACCGGGCTTTTCTTCTGGGTGGCCTCATCGAACTGGCAAGAGTGATAGCGGGATCGGCCGAACATAGGCGGTTGCGCGATATCGGCAAAGAGGCGTTCAGGCGCCCTTCGCTCAGTCCGTCCACACCGCGCGTCGAGGAGACCGCCGGATGGCGCTGAAGGGTCGATTGCATCCGAGCCTGCTGCTGGTCTTCGTGCCGATCGCCGTAACAGCGATCAGCGTCTACATCATCGGCTGGCGATGGCCGGCACTGGCCCACGGCCTCTCCGGCAAGATCGAATATTGGTTCCTGCAAGCGGCACCCGTGCCGGCGCTCCTGTTTGGGCCGCTCGCAGGACTTTTGACCGTCTGGGCGTTGCCGCTGCATCGCCGGCGGCCAATCGCCGTGGCCAGCCTCTTGTGCTTTCTCGTCGTCGCCGGTTTTTACGCGTTGCGCGAATATGGACGCCTCGTGCCATCGGTGGAGCGCGGCATCGTCACCTGGGACCAGGCGCTTTCCTATCTGGATCTTGTTGCCGTCATCGGCGCCCTGGCGGGCTTCATGACTGTGGCGGTTGCCGCCCGGATCTCCGTCGTCGTGCCCGAGGCAGTCAAACGGGCAAGGGGCGGAACCTTTGGCGATGCCGATTGGCTTTCAATGTCGGCGGCAGCAAGGCTCTTTCCGCCCGACGGCGAGATCGTTGTCGGCGAGCGTTACCGCGTCGACAAGGAAACCGTCCACCAAGTGCCCTTCGATCCGAAGGATCGCAGCACGTGGGGACAGGGCGGCAAGGCGCCACTCCTGACCTACAGCCAAGATTTCGATTCCACCCATATGCTCTTCTTTGCCGGATCGGGCGGATACAAGACGACCAGCAACGTCCTGCCGACCGCACTGCGTTATTCCGGCCCTTTGATCTGCCTCGATCCTTCCACCGAGGTTGCGCCGATGGTGGTTGAGCATCGCACCCGCATTCTCGGGCGCGATGTCATGGTGCTCGATCCGACCAACCCAATCATGAGCTTCAATGTCCTCGACGGCATCGAGCATTCGATGCGAAAAGAGGAGGATATCGTCGGCATCGCCCACATGCTTCTGTCCGAAAGCCTGCGTTTTGAATCTTCAACTGGCTCCTACTTCCAGAACCAGGCGCACAATCTCCTGACCGGACTGCTCGCCCATGTCATGCTGTCGCCGGAATATGCCGGCCGGCGAAACTTGCGCAGCCTGCGCCAGATCGTTTCCGAGCCTGAACCTTCCGTGCTCGCTATGCTGCGCGACATTCAGGAGCACTCGGAATCTGCCTTCATCCGTGAAACGCTTGGTGTCTTCACCAACATGACCGAACAGACCTTCTCCGGTGTCTATTCGACGGCGTCGAAGGATACGCAATGGCTCTCATTGGATAGTTACGCCGCGCTTGTCTGCGGCAACGCCTTCAGGTCGAGCGATATCGTATCGGCCAAAACGGACGTGTTCCTCAATATCCCGGCGTCGATCCTGCGCTCCTACCCCGGCATCGGGCGTGTCATCATCGGCTCTCTGATCAACGCCATGGTTCAAGCCGATGGCGGCTTCAGCCGTCGGGCGCTCTTCATGCTCGATGAGGTCGACCTGCTCGGCTACATGCGCGTGCTGGAAGAGGCACGCGATCGCGGCCGCAAGTATGGCATCAGCATGATGCTGCTCTATCAATCGGTCGGCCAGTTGGAACGGCACTTCGGGAAGGATGGCGCGACGTCATGGATCGATGGCTGCGCCTTCGCCTCCTATGCGGCGATCAAGGCCCTCGATACGGCGCGCAATGTTTCTGCCCAATGCGGGGAGATGACCGTCGAGGTTCAGGGGCGGTCGCGCAACATCGGCTGGGACACGAAAGGCGGCGGCACGCGCAAATCCGAGAGCGTCAATTTCCAGCGMCGGCCGCTGATCATGCCGCACGAGATCACCCAGTCGATGCGCAAGGACGAGCAGATCATCATCGTTCAAGGCCATAGCCCGATCCGCTGCGGCCGGGCGATCTATTTCCGGCGGAAGGATATGGACGAGCAAGCAAAGGCCAATCGCTTCGTGCGGAGTTGACGAGCTTACACGTTCAGCGCCGCCGCCCGAGTTGCGTTGGGCGGRTGCGAGACCCTTGATTCCATCATGGCGGCAATCGATCTTCTCGGGATTATCGTTCTGTGCACCGAGTTCGTACGCAAACGTTAATTCGAGTTTTCAGGGCCTGCTCAACGGAATCGGCTGACCTCCGTGGCCGACTTGCGGCGACGGATGAATTCACGCAGCAGCGGCAGGAAGAAGGCTTTGCTGAAGCGGCCGGTTGGCGGCTCAGGCTCCAGATAGTATGAGTTTCCGACGATGTCGGTATTGAACTCATCGAAGATAATCCAGAGCCTGCGATCAGCATCGAGGCCAGCGCGGCGCTTTTCGATAGCCGGCACTTCCACGGCAAACCGCGACGCCTCCGGCTGCTTGGTGGTAACGGGAAAGAAGAGAACCAGATCACCATCGGGCCGCGGCATTCTCACGCCGACGGCTACCGGCCGCTCCTTGCGTCCTTCCGTCTCTCCACGCCCAGCCTCTCTCGCCCACAGATAAGGATAGCGTATGACGCTTGCGGTCTGGATCAACTCGTAGTTCATGAGCGGCCTGCCTCGTCCTCGCCTGCGTATGCCTCGACGGCGTTTTCGAACTCGGCAACCAGTTCATCAGGCATCGTTTCGATGGTCCCCACGGTACGCCGGTCCGACTGCTTCATCAGCCGTTGGTAGTCTTCGATATTGAGGAGGACCAGTCGGGGCTTATTCCGCTGGGTGATGGTCACTGGATGGCGTAGAGCCTCGGCGATGATGTCGCCAGACTTACGGGAGAGGTCGCTGGTTGAATAGGAACCGCTTGACTTAGGCATATGGGTTTCCTTTGGGTCTCTTAGTTGCTGTATTTGTTGCAACATACAGCATTTACAACAATGTTGCAAATTTGCTGATTTGACGAGTTGCGGCCTTGCCTAGGAGGGAATTGCGGCGTCCAGCAGTGCGCACCGCATGAACGGGGATGCCAGTTCCCAGGGTGATGTCCTAAATAATCGACCGAATTCTTCGTCGGTCAACCTAACCAACGTCGGAAGCCGGATCTCGACTCCACCCTCATCCGCCGTCAAAACGTTGATCCAGTCGCCGCCGTTGATGCGGTACTCATGTGTGTCGAAATCAATTTCTAGCTCGTCCAGCAAATTGATGGTGAAACGCCCGAAAATCTCGTTCTCGCCCTGCATCTGATATTCGGCGAATTCATCCTCTCCGGTGAGAAACCTTCGTTCCAATGCCATCACCATCAGGATCCGAGCGATTGCAGCTTCGAGCCCTTCAATCAGGCGATCATGAAGTTYTTGAGAGAAACCGCTGTTGTAGCCGAAGCGGTTTGCGACGACGACAAGCCCAAAACCGGCAAGCTTGGCGTAGGGCATGAGGTTCTGATCGGTTGTCATAATGTGATCTCCTTCTTGATGACGGAGATCGGCCACTCCCTGGCAAAGAGGGGGGAGACAGTGCCGTCCTTGACGCCGGATTTGCTAGAGTAAAATCGGACGTCAGAGAGAGAAGAGACCCGCGACCCCAAAGGGGTTGCGACCCTTCCGGCGTCAGCCGGCGGGGATCTCGAGGGGAACCCTCACAGGCGGACGGGCCGGTCGATCCGGGCTGGCTGCCTCGGTGTACAGTGAGAAAGAGCCGCCTTACGGCAACTCCTCTCCGGTCTGTTTTGCAAGTTCGGCGCGCGCGGCTTCCAGCTCCGCCTCGATGCGGCGACGCTCCTCAGCGGTCGGCGCTTCCCTGGCTTCAAGGCGCAGTTCCTCGATGGTGCATTCGATGTTGAAGGCGTTTTCGTTCGTCATCGTCATCTCCTTGTTGACGTGAAAGATGACGCCGGCGGTCGTGAGGATCGGGTCGGGTCAAGGTTCGCGTCAGCGACCGGCGGAGCCGGCGCGCGGAGGTGCCAATTTTTCCGCAGCGGAGGGAACCGCAGTGAAGGCAAAATTGGAGGGGCAGCGCGACCTTGAGGCGGCACGGTCCTCATGGCAGACTTGGCGAACTGAGCAGACAATCCACGTTTCGTTTGGCACCGAATACAGGCGGTGGGCAAAGCCGACCGCCTCAGGAGCCGCCACTGCGAAAGCCGGCCCCGATCGCTCGAGGCCGGCTGCTGGTCGTTCAGTTCGGGTTGTTCCAGAGGATAACCTTGCGGTTCGGCTCGCCGCCGGGGGCTTGTGCGAGATTGCCGAAGATTACGCCGATCTCCGGGGCCTCCAGCTTGACCGAGAGGTATTCCTCGCCGGTCAGGCGAGCGATGCGGTTCCAGCCCGCGCCGATCTCGAAGCCGGTCTTACGGTGGATGATGCGGTAGTCGGGTGCTTCATCGTTCGCCTTGCTGGCGTTCGGGACGATGGCGATCGGGGCGTTGACCCGGATGGTGGCGAAGATGCCTTCGAGGGTGCCGTCGCTCTTTGCGGTGAGGGTTGCGATCGTGGTGGCCATGGTACTGTCTCCTTCGGTTGCTCGGGACCATTCCCGATGGCGCCCGAAGAAGGGGCCGAGCCGTWGGCGTCACCGGAGCGCCAGCGCAGGGGAACCCCTTGCGGGTTGACGCTGATGGCGGCCGGTCCCTTAGAAAGGCGGCATGGAGAAAGGGAATGGTCTCACGCAACCGAAGGGCGGGACAAACCATCACGTCAGCCCGGGTCGCGGCTCTACAAGAGGGCTAGGAGCTCTTAGAGTGCCTCGCCGCCATTCTGCGTAAAGCTCTCATCCCGCTCCTAATCACCGCAAGCGAGAGGCGCGCGCCAACTGCCCAATGGTACGTTGCCAGTCGGTGAGATCGGCGCGGGCTGGAACCGCAGCGCTTCCTGCAGGCCGCAGGGCATGCCGGGTGGAGTTGTTAGCTCGAGGGGTCGAACACGTGATCCTTCGTCGACTTGCCCTGGTCCCGGTTGACGCATCCGACAGTATTCCATCGGGAGATCCAACCGTCAGCGCCCGGCCACACCGAGCGACTAGGGCCGGCTTCGTCGAGCGTTCTGCGCCGTCCCAAACGCGCCGACACATCACAAAACGGAATCCATCGGCTGCAAAGGATTCAAAACTCTCGTTGGACAGGATCGGTCCCCACGGGAATGATCCCCGGCATGAGCCGAATGTCGTTCCACCTCTACTGCCAGCGCATTGATGCCAGCCGCGACATGGCGCGCTATTACATGCTCGCGATCCAGCCTACCTTGTTCGGCGAAACCGCGGTCGTGCGCAGCTGGGGACGGATCGGCAGACGCGGCGGCGAGAGGACCGACGTGTTCGAGACCGAACGGGAAGCCATCGCGCATTTTCTCGAACTTGCGCGCCGGAAGCGTCGGAAGGGCTATAGGCCGGACCGAGGCTGCGATGCCATCGGGAATCTGATCTGATCGCGCGATGCATATCCGCGCGTTCGCGTCTTAGAGCAGCGCGGTAGCCGCCCGCGCAAAGGATCGTCACGCCTTCAGGCGCGAACACTGCACCGCAGGCTTCGTGAAGCTGGCTCGCCGGCGCAATAGAGCCCGGTCCGGCGAAAACGCCGGATGCGCCCCTCGGCCCTTGAAATTGATGGCGACACATGACATGTAAGGAACGACAGATGACGCAGGAGAAAGATCATGGCCATCGCCGCAAAAGCACCTTCCTCCGGAGCAGGCGGTGAACTGCAAAAAATTGAAGCACTGCTCGGCGGCTCGCGCATTCTGTCGCGTCGCCTGACCAATGCGCTCGACGCGCATGAGTTGCTTCTGCATGGTCTGCCTGCCTCGGCGCTGGATTACCTTGTCGGCAATCTCGTTGTCATCGCCAAGAATGAGTCCCTCGAAAAGGCGGTGGGCATGAGCTTGCGCACCTGGCAGCGGCGGAAGGACACGCCTTCCAAGCCGCTCAGCCAGGAACAGAGCGGCCGCGCTTGGAAGTTTGCTGAGATCCTCGCAAAGGCAACGGATATCTTCGGATCGCAGGCAGAAGCCGAACAATGGCTGGAGCGTCCCGCGGTCGCGCTTGATCAGCGCCGCCCGATCGATCTTCTCGGGACGCCCGCCGGCGTCGAGCTTGTCGAGGATCATCTCGACCGCCTGGAATACGGCGTCTATGCATGACTCTTTTGCCAATCGCGCTCGGCGGGACCGAACTGGTCGCGTGGCGGCTCGATCAGGTTGTCCATGCGCCGACATGGGATAGCGGGGAAGGCGCCTATCGGGTTGGCGGCCGCTGGAACAGCAAGGGGATTCACGCGGTCTACTGCTCGCTCGATCCCGCGACGGCGATCCTTGAAGTTGCGGTCCACAAGGGGTTCCGGGCGCTCGACACCGTGGCACATGTGATGACGGCAGCTGTCATTGCCGATGCCGGCGATGTCCATGTTGTCGATCCGGGAAGCGTGCCCAATCCCAGCTGGCTGCGCCTGGGCATTCCCGGCGCGGGACAACAAGCCTTCGGAAACGATCTGCTTCGACAGCATCGTTTCGTCGCGATCCCGAGCGCGGTCTCGCCGCATAGCTGGAACCTGATTTTTCTGGCAGGCGGCGCGGCGGGCGCCTATGCGCTGAAGTTCCAGGATGCTTTTGCTCTCGATACACGATTGCATCCACCCACGATATGAACGAGCCCGATTGCGTCGCCGCAACCTGCGACGCGATCTCATTACCATCCGGCTTTCCCCCGCACGAAGGAAAGCGCTCACTTGCCATCCTCCGCGGCTTGCCAGACCGGGAGTCCGAGCCGGCGGGCCTTGTCGGCGCGATTACCTGTGATGCCGGAGCCGGGAAAGATGATAACGCCGGTCGGCATGACCGAGAGCATCTCGTCATTACGACGAAAAGGAGCGGCCTTGGCGTGCTTCGGCCCAGCAGGCGGCGACGCGCTCAGGCCCTTCGGCGAGCCACCCTTGCGCTTCTAGGCGCGCAGCCTCATCTCCAATATACTGACTTTTTTAAGGTAGTATGAAACTGGAGTCCGTGCTACATTTTCGCACCCGGCTCGGCTCAGCAAAAAGTGATTGAGGGCGATGTGCGAAAGTTTCTGATCGGCGAACAGGCGTTCGATGAAGACGCTCCGGAGCTTCGGGCTCGCCTCGAACAGGCTTACACGCACAACGTCCGGCCACTTTGCCAATGCAAAGACCCGCCGCTCCCTATGTACATCGCGCGCGTCGACGCTCTCCATGTCATCAAGCGCATGCCGCTTTCGGGGCATCGTCATCACCCCGCCTGCCCTTCCTATGAGCCGCCCTACGAGCTATCGGGCCTTGGATCCTTGATCGGCAGCGCGATCCATATCGACGCAAATGGGAAAGCCGCCCTGAGGCTCGATTTTCCTCTGACAAAGAAAAGTGTACGAAACACGCCAGCGCTCTCAACGCACGCGTCTGAAGCCGCGCTCCGCAACGAGACGAAGAAGCTCTCGTTGCGCGCCGTCCTGCATTATCTCTGGGAGGCAGGGGAACTTACGGAATGGCGCGCGTCGTGGACCGGCAAGCGCGGTTGGAGCCGGGTGCGGGCAAGTCTTCTCAACGCCGCCTTGCAGATGACCGCGCAAGGGGACCCGTTAAGTGACATCCTGTTCGTGCCTGAAGTGTTTCATCAGGAGGACCGCGAGGGAATAGCGGCGCGGCGGGCGGCTGCGCTTGCTGGTGCCCACGCCTCCCGCCCGGGGCCCCGGAAGCTGATGGTGACCGTGGCGGAGGTCAAGGGGTTCGCCGCAGCCCGCGTTAGCCGGAAAATCGTCGTCCGCCACCTCCCCTTCCCCTTCATAATCGAGGAGGGTACGTGGAAGCGGTTGGGTGCCAGATACGAGACGGATCTCGAGCTCTGGCGATCGAGCGAAGACTTCCATCTTATCATGATTGCGACCTTCGGGATATCAGACACCGGGATCGCATCCATCGAGGAGATCGCCATGATGGTGGTCAACGAGAACTGGATTCCGTTCGAGAGCGTCCATGAGCAACATCTCCTGGAACGGCTTTCAAGGCTGAAGCGAAAGAGCGTGAAAGGCTTGCGTTTCAATCTCTCCCGCGAGCAACCGGTCGTTTCTGTAACCCTGCCGGAACAACGCCCGGCTCCCGTTGCAATGTTCATCGTGCCTCCCGGCGCCAGCGAAGATTTCGAGAATGCGCTGGCTGAGATGATCGACGCAATACCGGAAATCACACCCTGGATCTGGCACGTCACGGAGGGGGAGATGCCGAGGCTCCCCTGAAGCGAAAAGTCTTGATTTGCCTATGCTGACGAGGGGATTTGATCATCAGGCATATGCTCCACACCGACGGCACGGAGGATCGACGGTCTAGTGCCCTAGGCAGAGGGCCCCGCACCGCGCTCGCGAGGCTTTCGGCGCTACAGTGGTCCCCGTCTGCATGGTTGAGGAAGAGACGGCTCACGCCGCCGCCTCCTCGTCGAACTCCGGCTGCAAGGAATGCAGGTAGTCGACGGCCCGCTGCGCATGCGCTGCCGCGGAAAAGATGGCGCGCTTGTCGTTGCCAAGAACCTTAAGCCAGCCATCGAGATAGCTTGCGTGGTCGGGGCGTGGTTCGAGCTCGGGGACGATGCCAAGATCGGCGCAGAGAAACGAGCTGCCGAGTTCGGCAATCAGTTCTTCGCGGGCGCGTTCGCTCCTGTCTTTTGCGTAGCGGCTGAGATCACGATCAAGCCGTCGCGGTGCCCCGGTCCAGTGCGTCATCTCGTGACTGAGGACGGCGACATAGGCGGCATCGTCCCGGAAGGCATCCAAGCATGGCATCTGGATGTAATCACGAATGGCAGCATAATAGGCAGCCGATCCGCCATGCCGGATGAGTGCGCCGGTATTGGCAAAGAAGCGGCCGGCATCGCCGATCCGGCGCATCGGATCCTGGACAGGTGCGATCTCATGAAAGCGGTAAGGAAGACCGGCGATCTGATCGGCGTTGAACACGGTGTAGGTCTTGAGAAATGGAATGTCCTGTTCGATCTCCGTGCCTGTCTCGGTCGTCTCGGTGCGGATGAACGAACTGGCAAAGACTATGGTTGTGCCGGTTTCGCCCTTGCGGACGGCGCCGCCGAGTTCGATTGCCTGGCGAAACGTCATCCAGCGTGATGAGGCAAAGCCGCGGGCGATGGTTTCGGACCAGAGGAGCAGGACATTGATCCCGGTATAGGGTTGGCCATTGTGGCGCAGTGGCCGGCTGACCTCACTTGCCGCCTGTCCCGTCGTCCAGGGCCTGGTCCATGGCCGCACACCCTGTTCGAGATCGGCGATGATCCTGGTGGTGATGCGGCTGTAGATATCGGATCGTTGATTGGATGGTTGCCTGCTCATGTCTGAACCTCCGTTTCGAGGTCGCGGCCATCGCGACCTGCTACGGCGGTCCGAAAGCCGGGCGGCAAGTGCTGCCTGCACCCGCAGGGCCGCAACGCAGTGGAGGACGGCAAAGCCGTTGCCGGCGGCGCGAGCCTGGCAGGACCAGAGCCGGGGCAGGACGCGATGACTGCAATCTTAGTAGGAGGTTTTGACGGAGGCGGAAGTGGCAGATCAGCGAGTCGGCATCATGTCGCTCATATCGCCGATGAACCGCAGCGCAGATCGCTTGCTGGCCGGCCGCGCCAATGACCGGGCGATATCGGCGATGTCATCGCGCGAGGCAGTCGGCATTAGCTGCTAGGAAGCCGCCGTGACCGGGGTCCGCGCCTGTGCCAGTGGTCTGGACTTTCATCTTAGCGACGAGGCATTCTGCGCACTGTTTTCGCCCGCGGCGGCCGGTCGGCTACCAGTCATTCAAGATCAAGGTCGGTCATCCCGCCCTCAGGCGAGGGGCCGATCGGAATCGTGGCCCGCGCTGTTTGGCTCTACTTCCGCTTCAATCTGAGCCTGCGCGATGTCGAGGAAATGATGCTCGATTGCGGGATCGTCGTTTCGCATGAGACCATTCGCCGATGGTGCCGAAAGAACGGCCATTATGGGCGCCGCACACGCCATAAGGCGTCGACTGAAGACGATGTCTGGTATCTCGATGAAGTCGTGGTGCGCGTCAATGGCCAGAAATGCTGTGGAGAGCGTTTGATCAGGATGGATATGTGCTCGATGAGATCGTGCGGTCGCGCCGCAACACCAAGGCGGCCAAGCGCCTGCTGGCGCGACGCCTGAAGAAGCAGGGCATGCTGCCAAAGCGTATGATCACCAACAAATTGCGCTCCTACGGGGCGGCCCTATGACCTTACGAAGTAAGCAACGCACTTAGCGTCGATGTTCCTCCCCTTGAACCAACGCGAACACACAGTCGCTATCGGGACCAGGGATCAATCACTTTCAACCCTGTGGCCGCGAGGGCCGTTTGCGTCGGAGACGTACTCGCGCAGAACAAGCCTCTCAGCCGCCGGCGAAGCCCTCAGGCGGTAGATCTGGACGTCCTCACCGCAAAATTGGAGCGGAGACCGATCACAACGGCACGCGGACCTCACCGCGGCTAGGCAAATCGCGCCGGTCTCTAATCACCTTCTCCGAGGCGTTCCGTGAGAAACAAGTTTCGATCTTTGGCCCTGTGAGATAGACATCACAAATCCAAAAGCGCGCGTTCGGCTTCGAGCGTCGATACCCGGAGTTGCATCATGAAAATCGCGCCGCAGCAGCGGATCTATGTCTGCTTTTTTCTCTTCGCCGTATCACTTGGGGCGCTGCTGTCGAGGATGCCGGATTTGCAGGTGGCGCTTGGCGTCGACAAGTCAGAGCTTGGGTTGACGTTGATAGGGGCTGCGATCGGCGCCTTGATTTCGTTGACATTGTCTTCGCCCTTGATCGCCCGGCTCGGCGCGCGGACGACGGCATTCATTACCGTTCTCGGCACGTCTGCGTTGCTGTCGCTGGTGCCGTGGATCGGTGCGGCTCCGGTCGTGTTCTGTGTGCTCTTCGTCGAGGGGCTGCTTGCCGGGGCGCTGGAGATCAATCTCAACGTCGAGATCGACCGCATTGAAGCGCAGCTGGGACGCGGCGTGATGAACAGGGCGCATGGTTTCTGGAGCCTCGGCTTCTTCGTCACGGCGCTTGTCTCTTCGGTGGTCCGCCAAGCCGGTATTTCGATGCAGCTCCATCTCGCCATGACCTTTGCCGCGGTGCTTGTGCTCGGCATGTGGGCGATTTCCGGCATGCGCAATGCGCCGGCGCGGATCGCGTTGAACGAAGGCAAGGTGCCGCTGGTAGCGCTTCCCACCTGGGGCCTCATGCCGCTCTGCGTAATCGGCATCGCGGCCTTTCTCGTCGAAGGTGCCGGGATCGACTGGTCGGCGATCTACATGCGCGACGTGTTTTCAGCCGAGCCCTTCATCGGCGGACTGGGATTGACACTCTTTACCTTTTGCATGGCGCTGGCGCGCCTGTTCGTCGATCCATTGGTCGATCGGTTTGGCGCGCGGGCCGTCGCCACGATGCTGCTTGTTCTTTCGGCGATCGGCATCTGCGCCGTCTGGGGCGCGCCGCATGCCTATGTCGCGCTGACGGGCTTTGCCCTGATGGGCGCAGGCTGCAGCGCGGTCTATCCTCTCGCCGTCTCGGCGGCGGCCCAGCGCACAGATCGCGCGGCCCATCTCAACGTCGCTGCCCTTGGCCAGATGACCTTCGTCGTCTTCTTCCTGGCGCCGCCGCTGCTCGGTTTCATTGCCGAACATGCGGGCATCAGGACATCCTATCTCGTCTGCCTTCCGTTGATCATCTACGCGCTCTTTTCGGTCAAGGTGCTTGCTACGCGCCGGGCTGCCTGCGACGTCAGCGTTGCGAGCGTTCGGAGGGTCAACGGGTGACGGATCGAGCTGCCGGTTTCGGCGGCTCGATTGGTTCAGCGAAAAGCATAGGCGAGCACGCCGTAGCGGCGTGCTCGGTGCTCCCTTGACATGTATACGTTTGATGTCCGTCCGAGCGGCTGGATGTCATCCCGGCGCAGTTCCGCGTGATCGTCACCCGTCGCCCCTATACGCCTGCCGTGTCTGGATCGATGGTGTTGTTCAGGCTCAGGCTCCTGCAGGATTGATCCAGGCTGGATTGCCGACGGAGACGACCATCGCACATGTCCTAGTGTCCAAGCACGCCGACCCGCTCTATCGGCGAGCCCAGATCAAGGGGCAGCCAAGGCATCGATCTCAACCTCTTGATTAGCAAGGTGCTGCCAAATGACCTGTATGGCATCGCCCAGCTACCACCGTGAAGATGTGGATCGCGCTCCGAACCTCGTCATGTCTCGAGCTGCTAGGCGCCAACTCAATGAGACTTCGCAGGTAGTGGAAAAGGGCGAAAATCGAGACGCTCATCGCGCTTCAGACATTGAGGGGGTTGGGACGAGGATGGAGTGCGCGAGGCAACTGAGCGCCGGTGACGGGCAAGGCGTAAAGAGCCGGAGCAGGAACCACCTGTCCCGACTATCGGCGCGCCTCCATCGTCATCTTTCTGAAATCTCGTGGATGGTTTGCTTGCCGCCTCGATGAGACCGCCATATAACGCGCGATGACGTTTGATTCGAAGATTTTCGTCGGCCTGAGGCCAACGAGCAAAAAATCGGCTCCGCTCCGCGAGCCTTACCAGTCGAAATGCCAGTGGGACGGTTGCGAAAGCGGCGGCACCAATCGTGCGCCCGTCGGGCGAGATGCGGAAGGATTATACCTGGTGTTCTGCGCGCAACATGCGAGGGAATACAATAAGGGATATAATTTCGCGAGCAATCTGTCTGATCCAGTGACCGCCCGCTATCAGAGGGAAGCAGCAAACGGCAGCCGTAAGACGTGGGGGACCCGCGTTGATCAGGCGACAGAGATGCCGCTTCCTTCGACCGTTCGCTCCGGTACGGCAAAAACCCTTAACGCTCGCAAGATTGCTGCTCAACATCAAACAACGAAAGCTGATCTTCAGCGACGTAAGCTCAAGGTATTGGAAGCAAAAGCCTTCGAAACGCTCGGCCTTTCGCAGGACGCGACGTCTGAGGAGATTAGACGACGCTACAAGCAGATGCTGAAGATGCACCATCCAGATGCTAACCGAGGAGATCGAAACTCCGAAGATGAACTCCGGGCGGCAATCGACGCCCATAAGATTCTCAAGTTGAACGGGTTCTGCTAGGCGGGAGGTCTCGTCGCGGCCAGATGGGAGGGCCTGCCGAAGCATGTTGCGACTGCCTTGATGGCCGCTCGAACATTAGCCTCTGCGATTTGCAAGCCAGGCTGGATGGCCGCCTTGCACCAGACGCGGTCACGACCATGCCCGGGCGCGCGCAAGACTATTGGCGCGCTCAATGCCGGGGCACCCGAAGCGCGGCAATATCGGCAACAGGCGTCGCAGACCCGACAGTCCACCGGCTGCCCATGCTAGATGATCATCGCGTCGAGCGGGGGGAACGCGGTTGCCAACAAAGGCCGATCATCATGACTAGCGTGCGAATCCCGAGTAACGTTCTCGTCGCCGTCATGATCGCCTGCGTCGGCACGTGTTACGGCTTCGGCCTCAGCCTGTTTCCCCAGATCATCCCCGACATGCGGAAAGATCTTGCCTTCGACTATGCGTTCGTCGGCACTGTCACCGGCCTAGTCCAGTTTTCCACGGTGGCATTTGCCGTGCTCGGCACCTGGCTCGTCCATCGCATCGGTGCAGCGCGGACGGTGGTGGCGTCCGTGTCGCTCTGCGGGCTTTGCCTGTCGGGCATCCCCATCATCGACAATCTCTATGTTGTTGCCGGGCTGCTGATGGTCGCCGGCGCAACGGGCGCATCGACCTTCGTGCCGATGATTAATCTCGCCTCGCGGGTGGTGGGAGCTGAACAGCGCGGCTTTGCCATGAGCCTGATCTCCAGCGCGCCGGCCTTTGGCGTCCTCATCAACAGCGCACTCGTGGCCGCATACGCCGGAAGCGGCCACTGGCAGATGGTCTGGTACCTCACGGGCGCGGCCACGATTACACTGGCCATTGT
>NZ_JBFUAY010000049.1:0-40189 GCF_056406015.1 Rhizobium sp. P1_E1
GACTTATAGGGGTTGAGCGGCCTCGGCGGCCCCTTCTAACGCCAATGTGATCGTTTTTCAGCCCCACTGCCTCAAGCCATGCACTGTCGCATAACTGTCATGTAAAATTGCCCATTGCGATAGCAGCTTGCGCAAAATATATGCTGCCAGCTAACAAAAAAAAGAATGAGTAAACTGCCATGAGTGCCATACACAAACTTTTCCACCGCAATCTCCTGACCCGCTTCGTTGCTGGTCTCGGCGCGGTTCCCCAGCGTATTCGCGACGCACGCGAAGAGCGCAAGCCCGCCATCCATCCATCCTTCATGGACGATTTCGGCGCCTGAAGCGCGTAGCGAACTTTTAAGTTCGCTTACCGCGCTTTCGCCTTTGGTTTCGCGCATCTGTTTATCGCGAAACCGCTCCACACATTTGCGCGACATGCTTTGGCCATCCAAGGCATCCGCTCGCCGCCGGGTAAGGTAGTGACCTCATCCCGGCTGGCGCGCATCCTCAGCTGACTACGGGTGCGGCCGGTCGCCCCAGCTGGAGATAGGCTGGCCGGCCTTGGTCGCCACCCTGACGTCATAGAGCGCGAGTGAAGCCTGGAGCTGGCGCATATCGTTGCAGCGGTTGATGATGCCACCGATATACTGCACGCAATCGCTGGCGCTGCCCTGTACCGAGCCCGTGGCCCAATCCTTGACGATTCCGTCGGCGCCCACCAGGAAATAGGAAAGCCGGTTGTTCTGCGAAATCGTGGAACTGCCGACCAGGCCGGCGAAATTCGTGCCGGTCTCGGTCTGGGAGCCGGGCGCCATATGCCGGTAGATCGTCATGCCGTTCATCAATGGCGTCGCGCCGATCATCGGCCCGAAGGTCGCTTCGGAGCCGGAAAGCCGCGCCATTGGCGACTGGCCAAGATTGGCGACCTCCGCATAGGGCTTGCCCAGCGCATAGCTGGTGTAAGAGCGGTTGGCGGCGTTCTCCGCCTTTTCCGCCACCTGAGAGCACCCCGCCAGACCGATGGCGAGGCTGATCGAAAGAATTGCCATGAAGCGCATGCTGCCCCCTTGCCGGCCGCAGCAGCGCGGCCGCCGTTTGTTCCTTAACCCGCCGTATTTGCTATCAGGTTTGCAGGATTTGGGAAGCGGTCGCGCCAGAGCAGCATTGTTTGCTACAGCTTTACCGGCGTGCCGTGTGAGTCCCCTCTGCCCAGGCCCGGGCAGAGGGGGGCGGCCACAGCCGGCGGTCATGATCAAGCCACGGCGGACAATTCCTTGCGGAACCAGATCCGGTCAACGGGCCGGCCTCCCGCGTGCCCGCTGATCCTGCCGAATTCGACATATCCGAGCTTCGGGTAAAAATCCGGGGCCTGGGTCGAGAGCGTGTCGACGCAGGCCGCGACCGCGGCGCGGCGACGCCCTTCTTTTTCGGCCGCCGCCATCAATTTCGTGCCGATGCCGCCCAGCCGCAGCGATTTTGCGACCCACAGATTACCGATGAAAAGAACCGAGAAGGAAACGGACGCCGTTATTCCGGCGATAAGCCCTCCGTTCTCTCGCCAAACGATGGCAAAAGCCTCGCGTCTGATCTCAGCGCTCTCGTTGAAGGCGTTCAGGCCGTCGGAAATCGCGGTGGCGATCTCGGACGGGACGGGATCGAGCGTTTCGAACATTGCTTCCTCGTTGTCGATGGTCGCCACATGATAGCGAGCCGTCGGTTCCGGTCCAGCCGTTTCGGCTCTTAAGAGTTGGCGGACGTCCTGCAGGTACAGGCTCCGATACAGGCATCCCTGACATTTTTTTCTCGCTACACATGCGCCTGTCTTTTCCGCCGTAATAGCTTCACAATCAACCGACAGAAAGCTCTTCCGGGAAACGACAACCAAGGAATGAAAACATGGCGCCGATCTATACCAGAACAGTCCTGATGACCGCCCTTTTGGCGCTGCCGCTCGCCGCCGCAGCGCCCGCCTTCGCGCAGGAGATGAAGCCGCGCGAGCCGGTGATTTCGGTGACCGGCGATGGCGAATCGTCCGTCGCTCCCGATATGGCCATCGTCAATTTCGCCGTCGTCAAACAGGCGAAAACCGCCCGCGAAGCGCTCGACGAGAACAACAAGGCGATGAACGACGTGCTTGCCGCGCTGAAGAGCGGCGGCATCGCCGAGCGCGACCTCCAGACCTCCGGCTTTTCCATCCAGCCGCAATACAATTATCCGCAGCCGGTCGACGGCCAGCAGCAGCAGCCGCAGCTGATCGGCTACCAGACCATCAATTCGGTCACCGTCCGGCTGCGCGATCTCGCCAAGCTCGGCGCGGTGATCGACCAGTCCGTCAGCCTCGGCATCAACCAGGGCGGCGACATCCAGTTCACCAATGACAAGCCGGATGCCGCCATCGAAGAGGCGCGCAAGGATGCCGTCGCCGAAGCGGTCAAAAAGGCGAAGACGCTGAGCGAAGCCGCCGGCGTCAAGCTCGGCCGCATCATCGAGATCAACGAGAATGTGCCTCGCGCAATGCCGCAGCCGGTCTATCGCGCTACGATGATGAAGGAGGCCTCCGACGCTGCCGTTCCCGTCCAGAGCGGCGAGAACAATTACAATGTCAGCGTCACCGTGACCTTCGCCATCGAGCAGTAAAATGAAAGCGCCGCGCCTCTTTTCAGGCGCACGGCGCTCAAACTGCTGTCAAAGTCTACCGACTTCCTGCTGATTGAGACACGCAACATCTCGGCTCTGGAGATCGGCGAGACCAGCCCCTCATCCGGCTGCCGCCACCAGCCGGATGAGGGGCAGCCATTGGCGCCAACCGGACAGCCGTGGCACAAGACCCACGATGATGCCGGAGGAAAGAGCGCAGTCAAACTGAGCGCACAAAGAAAACCGCCCTTGCCGATCCGGGGAGACTGGCAAAGGCGGTTGTGGCCGCCGCATCGGGGAGACGAGGCGGTATTCGACCTTGATATCAGCGGCGCAGAGCGGGGCAACCGCGCACATTGCCGAAGCTCATCTCATCGGGGCCGCGACGGGTCCAACCCTGGACGATCACGCGGCGCGGCGTGATGTCGACGACCCGGGCGCGGCGGAAGCCGTAATCGCGAGCGAGGTTTTCGGCGAGCTGCGGATTGCAGCCGCGCGACGGGCGGCCATAGCCCGGAAGCGGACGGTCATAACCCGGAGGCGGACGGTCATAACCCGGAGGCGGACGGCGATAGTCCTGCGGCGGACCCCGGTCCGGCTCGCCAATAATAATATTCAACTGGGCGGCGGCAGGCGCCACCGTGCCGGCCAGGGTACCGGCTGTCAGCATGACGGCAAGACCCGCCTTTGCCAGAAACTGCATCATCGAAAAACCTTTCGTTTGAAAGTCGGGCCGGTCAAGCCGCCCTCCCCATTCGTCCGCATTACGCCGAAGCGTCATTTGGGAATCACTCATACGGGTCAGAGAAGAGACGGCTGAAAGTGTCAGCGTCAAGGCAAAAACGGGGCGGCAAGCACCACATGGGCGCTTGCCGCGGAGTCCTCAGCGCCGGATCAGCGGGCAGCCGCGGACATTCGCGAAGGTAATCCTGTCCCAGCCGCGGCGTTCGCGCCCCGCGACGACAACGACCCGTGGCGACATGCGGGTGATGTGGGCGTCCCGCAGGCCGAAATCACGCGCCTTGCGCACCGCATGCATCGGCGAGCAGCCGCGTATCGGACGATGGTATTGCGCCTCGACGATAAAGCTCGTCTGCGGCCCTGCGGCGGCGGCCGTGGAAACTGTGGCCGGAATGGTGCAGAGGGCGAGCAAAGCGGCAAGCGAAGCCTTAGTCAGGAAATGCGTCATGGGGTGTCTCCGTCGATTGGTATTACCTAAGCTCTCCCTTCAGGGATTGTCTCGACAGTAACCGCCGCAAACTGAACGGTGTTCGAACCGGGCATTCAGTTTGCATTCACAAGAATGAATCCGGTTTCAGCTGCCAAGATGCAGCACGATTTCGCGCCGGTGCGGCCGGTCGCGATGTTCGTAGAGATAGATACCCTGCCAGGTGCCAAGCATCAGCCGCCCCCTGGCGACGGGAATGCCGATCGAGACCTGCGTCAGCGCCGCCTTGATATGCGCCGGCATGTCGTCCGGCCCCTCGGCCCGATGCACGACCCAGCCCATCGAGGGATCGGAGGCCGGCGGCACGAGGCGGCGGAAGAAGGAGAGAAGATCGGTGCGCACGTCGGGATCGGCATTTTCCTGGATCAGCAGCGAACAGGAAGTGTGGCGCACGAAGACGGTGAGAAGCCCCTCCTCCCGCCCCGACGCTCTGACGAAGGCCTCCGCCTGGTCGGTGAATTCGTAAAGGCCCTGTCCGCGTGTGGACAAGATGAGGATCGTCTGAGGCAAGGCGCTCTCCCGTCTGGAATGACATCTCCCGGGAGTTGGCGCGCCGTGACGGCCAAGTCAATGCTTGCCTCACGCAAGTCTACACGCGCCCTGGCAAGGCGGCATCAGAGCTTGAGCATCATCTCGAAGCCGCCATAGATCATCCGCTTGCCGTCGAACGGCATCTGCCATTGGTCGCCCTTGAGTCTCGGATCGTCCATCACCTTCGCATTGATATCGTCACGCTCCTGCCGGGACCGGTAGACGATCCAGGAAAACACCACCACCTCGTCCTCCTTGGCCTGCACGGCGCGGGGAAAGGAGGTCAGCTCGCCATAGGGCACGTCGTCGCCGATGCATTCGACATATTCGAGCGCGCCATATTCCTTCCAGATCGAGCCGGCGAAGGTCGAGAATTCTTTGTAAGCATCGACATTCTCCTTCGGCACCGCCACGATGAAACCGTCGACATAGGACATTGCGCTTCTCCTCCACCTGCCCTCGTTAGCGGGAGAGATAGGAGATCGGTCGGGCAGGTCCAGGGATAAAGCGCGCGGCAGCGACGGGCAATCAGGGCCCGTTCACCAGCTTCAGGATGAGCTGCTGGATATTGCCGCCGTCACCCATTTCGATCTTGTCGAAGTCACGGCCGCGCTGGCGCTGCCTGCCGGAAATCTCGCCGAGGCGGCGGGTCAGTTCGATCCGGATCTTCTTGCAATCGGGATCGTCGGCGACGGTGAGGCCGATGCTCGTCGCCTCGATTTCCTTGACCATCTCCTTGATGGTCTCGCCATGCACCCGCTCATGGGCCTGCACGCCTGATATGAAGGCCTGCCAGCTGCTCTTGACGGCGGCCGGCAGCTCGGCCGCCGGCTTCGGCAGCGTATAGGTGATGATCAGCTTCGGCCGGTTGGTCGTGATCACGCAGGCGTTTCCCTGCGGTTCGTATTTCCGGGTCCAGGTCAACTTGAACGTCGTATGCGCGATCACCCTGCCCGCACCGGCTTCAGGCCCTCGCGCCCCAATCGATTCATAGAGCTCAGCGCCCGTTTTGCCTGATATCGAATAAGGCCGCACCTCTTCGACCGCCTGCCACTCGGCCAGCGCCATAGCCGGCACCGACGTGAAAACTGCCGCCAGGACACAGGATAGGAAATTTGTCGTCGTCACGCGCGGCTCCGCCGAATGATATTTGGGGCGAACCTAACGGGAGCGGTCGCCGCTTTCAACGCGTCATGCATGCACTAGCCCTGCAGCGTCTTGACCTTGGTGAGATCGGGGAAGAGCCGCATCCACAGGAGCACGACGACGATCGTGCCGAACCCGCCGACAACGCCGGTGGCGACGGGCCCGAGGGCTGCCGCCATCATGCCGGATTCGAATTCGCCGAGCTGGTTGGAGGTGCCGATGAACAGCGAGTTGACGGCACTGACGCGGCCACGCATTTCGTCCGGCGTCAAAAGCTGCACCAGCGAGCTGCGCACGACGACGCTCACCGTGTCGGACGCGCCGACGACGAGCAGCGCTACGACGGAAAGCGCGATATTGGTGGAGAGCGAGAAGACGATGGTGGCGACGCCGAACACGGCGACGGCGGCAAGCATCTTGCGCCCGACATTGCTCTCGAGCGGCCGGCGGGCAAGCACGATCGACATGGCGAGCGCGCCGACCGCGGGCGCCGCGCGCAGCAGGCCGAGCCCCCACGGACCGGCATGCAGGATATCGCGGGCAAACATCGGCAGCAGCGCGGTCGCGCCGCCGAGCAGCACCGCGAAGAGATCGAGCGAGATCGTGCCGAGCATCACCGGTCGGCTGCGGATGAAGGAGACGCCGGCAAAGACCGAGGCTAGTGTCACCGGCTCGCGCTTGGCAGGGCTCCATTGCATCCGGATCGAGATGACGTTGAAACTCGCAACGGCAAAAAGCAGCGCTGCTATAGCAAAGGGCGCGACGGGATGGAGGCCATAAAGCAGGCCGCCGAGCGATGGGCCGACGATCAGCGCCGTCTGCATCATCGAAGTCGAGGTTGCAACCGCCTTCTGCAGCATCGAGGCCGGCACGATGTTCGGCAGCAGCGCCGCCATGGTCGGGCGCTCGAAGGCGACGACGGCGCCGAGCACCGTGACGGCGGCAAGGATGCCGGCCGGCGTCAGCCATTGCTGCCAGGTGGCGATCGCCAGCACCAGGGCCGTCACCGCCTCGATCAACTGGCAGACAAGCCCGATGCGCCGCCGGTCGAACCGGTCGGCGACATGACCGACGACGAAGGTCAGCACCGCCATCGGCAGGAACTGGCAGAAGCCGACGAGGCCGAGCGCAAAGGCGCTGTGCGTCTGATCGTAGATCATCCATCCCATGGCGATGCCAATGGACTGGAAGGAGAGCGAGGAAAAAACGCGGGAGGCAGCGAAGTTCAGATAGCCGGGGTGGCGAAGAACGCTCCCCGGTCCTTGGGATATGTCCATTGCGATGTCACCGGCCGGCAGCGTGGGTCCGCCAGCCTTTATAGAGTTTTTGAATGCCGGAACGGTGTTCTGCTCGAATGGATGGCTTGTCAATCGGAATGAGCTGCGCTCACCGGATTGCGTTAGGCCCGGGCCTTTGCTCATACAAAATATGGATGAGGCGATATATCAGGTATCAATTTCCGATATGGAGCGGCTGGCCGTAGCCTCATTGCTGTTACCAAACCAAGAGGCTTTCGATGACCATCGACACCACGGCAAGTACGCTGACCGCAGAGCAGCACGCAACGCTTGAAACCTTCTACGGCGCCTTCACGCGCAAAAATCCCGATCTTCTCGATGAGGCCGTCACATCAGGCTGGCAGGATATTCCGCTCGCCCCCGGCCAGGGTCCCGGGCCAGCCGGGCTGAAGCCGATCATCCTCGGCTTTATCGAATCCCTGCCGGATGTGGAGATCGTGGTCGACGAAGTGATCGGCTTCAACGACCGCGCCGGCGTTCGCGCCCGTATCGTCGGCACCCAACGCGGCGCGCTCTTCGGCATTCCGGCGACGAATCGCCGAATCGAGATCGCGCTCCATGAATTCCACCGCTTCGAAGGCGACAGGATCTCCCACACCTGGCATCTCGAGGACTGGTTCGGCATGCTGCACCAGCTCGGCGCCTGGCCGCCGAAGACGACGTCCCTTCATCCGGAGAGCGCGTGATGAAGGCCGCCCGCATCCATGCCTATGGCGCGATATACGATATCCGGATCGAGGATGTGCCCGAGCCGGTACCCGGCCTTGACGACGTGCTCATCCGTGTCGAGGCGGCCGCCCTCAATCCAATGGATAACAAGCTGCTTGCCGGATATCTGAAGGACTTTTTCCCCCTCGCCTTCCCCTATACGCTCGGGACCGATCTCGCCGGAACGGTGGTTGCAACAGGCCCGCTCGTCGCCACCGTCAGGCCGGGTGACAGGGTGATCGCGCGCACCGATCCGGCAAGCGGCGGCGCCTTTGCCGAACTGGCGGCCGTGCCCGCCCGATTGGTCGTTCCGATGTCGGCCGATCTGCCGCTCGCAAGCCTCGCCGGCCTGCCGACGGCTGCGGCCAGCGCCTGGCAGGCGCTGTTCGAGGCCGGAGCCGTCCAGCCCGGCCAATCGGTGCTTATCCATGCCGGCGCCGGCGGCGTCGGCAGCTTCGCGGTTCAGCTTGCAAAGCGTGCCGGCGCGCATGTGACGGCGACAGCCTCCGCGGCCAATCTCGACCTCGTCCGCTCGCTCGGCGCTGACGGGGTGATCGACTATCGCAACCAGGATTTTACCGCCTTCGCGACGGGCCTCGACCTGGTGATCGACACGATTGGCGGCGAAACGCTGGAGCGATCACTCGGCATCATCCGCCGCGGCGGCAAGCTCATCGGCCTTTCCGCACCGTTCGACACCGAAGGGCCGAAGGCGCGCGGCATCGATGCGCAATTCCTCTTTCACCAGAGCGATGCCGGCCGCCTGGCTGCGGTGGCGGCACTTGCCACAGATGGCCGTCTCCAAAGCGTCATCGGCCAAGAATTCGCCCTTGCGGACACGTCCGAGGCCTTGCGGTCCCTTTCGAAGGGTGGCGCCCGCGGCAAGACGCTGCTGATGGTGTAAGGCGAGCTGGCGACTTCACAAGCAGGATCAGTTCGATTCCCCGAGCCGATCCTGCTTTTTCGCCGCAACTGACCCGATCAGTTCGCGGAACCACTGCTGCCCGACATGGGAATCGTTGCGGCGATGCCATGACAGCGCAAAGGAGACCGGCAGCAGCTCGATCGGCGGCTTATGGAGAGACAGCTGGGCGCGGCTATCCGAAACGTCGACGATGCCGCGCATCAGCGTGGCGACGAGATCGGTCTCGGCGACGATCGCCGGCGCCGCATACATCTGCGGCAGCGTCAGGCCGAGCCTGCGGCGCAGGCCGAGTTCCGAAAGCTTACGGTCGACATGGCCATAACGATCGCCTTCCGGCGATACGAGCAGGTGGTCGAGCGCGACGAAAGTATCGAGATCGAGACCCCTTGCCGCCGCCGGATGATCGGCGCGGACGATCGAAACGAAGCTCTCCTCGAAAAGCAGCCGGGAAAGGATGCGTGGCGACGTGGAAACCGGCACGCCGACCGCCGCATCGACCTCGCCAGCATCGAGCATTTCCACCGCCTTTTCACGGGCGATGAAACCCTTGACATCGATGCTGATATTGGGCGCGGCCTGCCTGATCGCAGCCAGCAGCTTCGGCAGAAGCACGAAGGCTGGGTGTTCGGAGAGACCGAGCCGGAACGAAGCCGATGACGACCGCGGGTCGAAGACACCGCTGAAAGCCAGCGCCTCCTGCGCATGCCGCAGAGATTTTCCGATCGGCTCGGCAAGATCGAGCGCGCGCGGTGTCGGCTCCAGCCCGCTCGGGCTGCGCACGAAGAGCTCATCCTGAAAAAGCTGGCGCAACCTGGCAAGTGCAGCACTCATCGCCGGCTGGGTGCGGCCGATGCGGGCGCCGGCCCGGGTGACGCTGCGCTCTGCCATGATCGCGTCGAAGGCGACCAGGAGGTTGAGATCGACCGCTGGAAGGTTATTCATGATGTGGATGATCCCGGTCGACGACTATCGACCGGCAACATGTTGCAAACCCCGTTTAGATGCAAGAACCATGACGCCCTAGCGCGGTTCCCTGGAGATGCTGAGATAGCCGGGATCGAATTCGGCGATTTCCTGCAGGCGTTCCCAGTCGACGATGGTGATCGTCCGGTTCTCCCAGATGAACACGCCCTCGCGCCTCAGCGCCTGCAGCGTCTTGTTCAGATGGACGACGGAAACGCCGAGCACGTCGGCCATCTCGATCTGCGTCAACGGAAACTGGAAGCTTGCGCCCCGCGTCCGCTTCACCACCTGCAGCCGCACGAACAGTTCGCAGACGAGGTGGGCGATATGGGCGCGCTTGGAGCGCCGGCCCATGGCGACGATCCACTCGCGGTGGATGGCGCCATCGACGAGCGTGTCGAGCCAGAGCAGCCGCGTCAGGTGCGGCATGCGCTCGGTGATCGTTCTGAGATCGCCGTGGTCGGCGAAGGCGACATGGCAGGACGACAGCGCAACGATGCCGTGATCCATCTTCTTGATCGGGAAAGCGTGCAGATCGACGAAATCGCCGGCGACATGCAGTGCGGTGATCTGGCGACTGCCATCGGCCATCACCTTGTAGCGCGCCGCAAATCCATCAAGCAGCAGCGTGCTGTAACCCGGCCTGCTCCCTTCGGAGACAAGATCCTCCCCGGCAGCAAAATACCTGTCTTTGACGATGATCGCTCTGAGATGGCTTTCCTCTTCGGCCGACAAAATATCGCGGCTTCCAAGGTTGAGCAGCAGGGATTCAATCACGGTCTTGCCCGCCCGATATTGCTGGAGCCCTGATCCATTTCGATGCGACCTATATTTTCTATAAGAATCAATGCCTAGCCTCGGGAACAATTGTCTTCATCTGTGATTTCTCCTGTGACGCGCAGGAAAGAACATGGCTCGCTACTATTTCGATCTACACAACGGGGAAGGCCCCACGCGCGACGAGCACGGTACCGAGCTCAGATCTCGTGAAGACATTCCGAAGGAGCTGACCCGCATCCTGCTGGATGTGGCCCGCGACGAACTGCCCGCGGGTGATCGAATGACGATCGCCATCACCGTTCGCGACGAGAGCGGCGATCCGGTCACGGTTGCCAGCCTCGTCTTCAACAATGAATGGCTCGACGTCTTACGATAGCGGTTGCCGTTTAGGGGCTGCCGCCGGTCACTCCTACGCATCAATCCGACTCGGTCGGTTGGCGCGACGCTAAGACCCGCCTTGATAGCCGGCAATTAAATTTGACATAGTCTTTTGATTGCTTTGGCTCGATCGACCGGCATTCGCAGCTTGGCGTGCCTATCGTGGCTGTTTCGCAATTTCTTCGAGAATCAGCCGGATTTCCGCGAGCGGTCGCCGGCTTTCATCGAAGAGTTCCACCGACATCATGTTCAGAGGTGCAGCCGGCAGACCTTCGGTGGCCATCTCCGCCAACACGCGCCGTGCCTCCGCTTTCGCAGCTTCGATGGATTCAAAATCATATGCCGTCTCGGTCGTCCCGGCGCCATCACGATCGAAGAGCTGAAAATAGAATTTTGGCACGACACATCTCCCCGCTAGATGACCCTAACGGTCCGGCGGCAAACATGTTCCGCCGGAACGGGTTCAATGTCATGCCTGCCGTCAGAAGGCGCCGGCTTCCGGAGAGGCCATCTCTTCGATACCGTCGACGCGGTCGGGATAGAAGGCGAGATGGTCCTTGATGCTGCTGACCACGGCATTCGGCGCCTCGTAGGTCCAGACGGCATTCTTCGAGCGCTCGCCGCCCGGAATGATGCTGTAATAGGAGGCGTCGCCCTTATAGGGGCAATGGCTGCTATGGTCGGTGCGCTGAAGCAGCGACATGTCCACATCCCTGCGCGGAATATACTGCACCGGCGGATAGGAGGCCTCGCACAGCGTCAGCGCATCGCGCGTATCGGCAATCGTCTTGCCGCCGAGCGTGACGACGACGCGGGAGGGATTGTGTTCGACGGTGATCGGATGATCCGGCCCCGGAATCTTGAACGACTTGTCTGACATCGGGTTCGTCTCCAGAAGCTATCGATCGCATAGAGATAGGGCGGGCATGCCGCCGGCCCAAGACCACGAACGTTGCTTTCCCTGAAACGCTGCGCCCTTTAGAACTCGAAACGCGGCGACACCGGACTGAGCATCGCCGTTTTCGCCGCCGCCGGCCAGTGCCGTGCAAGCGCATCCGCAACTGTTTCGACCAGCCTGGCGATGTCGTCGCCGGCGGAGGCGTGCAGCGCCTCGGCAACGATCAGCACCGAGCGCGTCGTCGCCCGCACCGCCGAAAGCCCGCTCTGCCGGTTCGTCCAGCGCCGCGCATGCGCATTCTGCGCCCCATCTGCGAAGATCACCTCGTTTGGCTCCGGATGTTCGCTCTCGCCGCCAAAGGTCAGATAGGTCTCGTCACCCCCAGCCCGCCGGACCTGGAGATCGCCTACGATCTTTTCAGCGTCGAAGACGGCGACCGGAATGGCGAAGGCAAGCGAAATCGCATTGCAGAGATCGATGAGCGGATGCAGGCGCGGCAGCGCATGTTCCTGGCGGAAGCGGCGCAGCAGCGCCTCGGAAGCGCAGCGATATTGCGTCGGCTTCAGCCCCATGCGGGAAAAGCCGCGCCGCCAGGCCTGGATTTCGGGGAATTCGCCTTCCTGCGCTTGCGCCAGCCGGGCCTCGGCGATTGCGTTGAAGTCTGCGATCGCCGCTTCGACATCGGCATCCGCATGGATCCCTCCCGCATGCAGCGCGCCGGCGCGAAGCTCTGGAAAGGCCTGCCATATGGCATCGGAATGGCTGAACTGCATGATCTATCTCCCGCCGGCAAGTTTGACCGTGCGGGTCCCGGCAAAGGCGAGACCGAGCACGGCCGCAAGCACGCAGGCGATGCCGGCGAGCTGGTGGAGCCCGACCGGTTCGCCAAGGAGGATGAAGGCAAGCATGACGGCGGAAACTGGCGCAACCGCGGTGAAGAGTGCGGCTTCGGTGCCGCTCACCCTTTCTGCCCCCGCATACCACAGCAGAAATCCGCCGACGGTCGGCACCAGCGCATAATAAAAGACGGCGGCGACAGTGCTTGCGGAAATACCCTGTGCGAAAGGCGCTTCGAAAATAGCGGCCGGGATGGCGGCAACGATGAAGCCGATGCCGGTCATCAGCGTCGACTGGGCAAGCGGCGCAATCTCCGTCTTCAGCTTTTTGTTCAGCAGGATGAACAATCCCTCGCAGACGACCGCCAGGAAGATCAGCGCATTGCCGGAGAGCGATCCGCCGGCCGCATCCGGCGTGAAGGCGATCGACAGCACGCCAGCCGTCGCAAGCGCCACGGCCAGAAGCAGGGCACGCTGCGGCCGTTCGCGAAGCAGCAGGATGGAGATTGCGGCCGCCACCACCGGCAGCGTGCCGATGATGACGCCGGCATCGGCCGCCGAAGTCAGGCTGAGGCCGGAGATCAGCAGCGTCGTATAACCGACGCTGCCAGCCCCCGCCTGAATGAGGAGGATGAGGCGGTCGCTCCTGGAGAGTTTCGGCAACCGCGCGCCGGTCGCCCGCATCAGCAGGAGAAAGACAGGAAAGGCGATGGCGAAGCGCAATGCGGTGGCGCTGAACGGCGGCAGACCCGACGCGATCAGCTTGCTGGCTATGACGGTGCTTCCGACCGTCAACATCGCCAGCGCCAGATAGAAAAACCCATGAACCTGCCTCGACATCCAGCTTCTCCTGTTGCGCGAGCCGAGGAAACAGCAGGAGCCGGTCGGGGTCTTGAACGAAATTGCAGCCGCAAAATCGACGTTCAGACAAAGGCGCCGGCATAGAGGCGCGGCGACAGACCGTATTTGCGCACGAAGACGCGCGTCATGTGGCTCTGGTCGGCAAAGCCGCTGGCAAAGGCGGCTTCCGCCAGCGGCATGCCCTGAGCGATCAGCCGCCTCGCGATATGGATGCGGGCCTGGATGAGATAGGCATGCGGCGTCAAACCGGTCGCCTTGGCAAAACCGCGCAACACCTGGAAGCGGCTCAGCCCGCTTTCCCTGGAAAGATCGGCGAGCGAGACGGCGGCAAGCGGATCGTCGTCAATCAGGTTTCGGGCGGCGCGGATCGACGCCGGCACCAGTGGCCGCTCTTCGGTAGCAAAGCGCTCGCGCATGACGTCGGCGACGAGTTGCAGAAGCAGTTCCTCGCAGAGCAGCCCATCCGCCGCCGCGCCGTCGGTCACCGCGCCAAACAGCGTTTCGAAACGGGCGGCGATCGCCGCATTGCGGATGACCGGATGCGGGATTTCCGATCGCCCCGCCCCGCCTTCGCCGATCTCTTGCGACAGACCGGTGACGATGGCGGGATCGAAATAGAGGATGCGCCACGATCGCCCCTCACCGATCGGCGCGCCGTCATGCACCTCGTTCGGATTGACCGTGATGATGTCGCCGGCCTCTGCCTCCACCATGCCGCGGCCGCTGAGCGAAGATTGCGCGCCGGCGGAAATCAGGCCGATGCCGAACTGCTCATGCGTGTGCCGGTCGAAGCTGTGAGGCGTTTCCGCTTCCACCGCTTCGACGCCAGCCAGCGCCGAGCGCAACATCCTGAACTGGTTTTTCGCCATTTTCTGCCCGCAGGTCCGATCACCGGGCACTCTGCCAGCCGCATGGGCATGACGCAATCGTTGCAGCCTGGAGGCCTAGAAGAACTCGTCGAGCAACTGATAGTATTCGAGCCGAGCCGGATCGGTGGCCGGCATGCCATAACAATCAAGGAAGGGCTGCACCAGCGCCTCGCCGAAATTATAGGCGATGCTGCGGCAGGCGAGCGCGATATCCTGATAGCGGTCGGCGACACCGAGACGGCTGCAATCGATATAACCCGAAAATCCCTCTTCGGAGGCGATGAAATTCGGCAGGCAGGCGTCGCCATGGGTGACGACGAGATCCTCGCCGCCTGGCCTCCCGCTTTCGAGTTCGGCAAACAGAGCCTCGGCACTCTTTCCAAGCCGCGTCTCATCGAAATCGGTCTCGTCGACGATGCCGGCCTGCATCCGCGCTTTCGCCGCCGCAATACGCGTCTCCAGCCGATGGTCGAAGGGGCACGATGCGATCGGCAGGCGGTGCAGGTCAAGAAGCGCCGCAGCCAGCAATTCGACCCGCGCAAGCGGCGTCAGCGCCGATGCACTGGCGAGGTCACTCCCGGGTAGCGCGCTGATCAGCAGCCGGTTGTGCACACCGTCGCTGTCCTCTGCAATGAAATCGGGACAGGACAGACCGCAAGTCTTGAGCCAGCGAAGCCTGACTGCCTCGTCGGCGAGTTCGCAGAAAGCACCAGCCTCTTCGACCTTCAGATAAAGCGTCGGCAACCCAAGAGCTTCCAGCCGGAAGACACTCGCGGCGGAACGGCCGAGTGCATCGCGCTCGAACCGGTAACCGGCCAAACGGGCATCAAGTGCGCCCGCCGACGGCGGTTGATCCTCTTGAAAAATCGACATGATATCTAGGCCATCGATGCTGCGGCATTATCCCGACCGGACGGGAGACCGCAAGCGGCACGGTCAGTCAGCGCACATCGGCACTGAACCCTCTGCGACCTCAATGAACGGTGTCGGCGGGCGCGGCTTCGAGAAGGATTTCGAAAGCCTCTTCCAGAGCAGCCACCAGAATATCGGTCAACTCGTCGCCCTTGTTTTCCAGGAACAGCGCGCTCACGGCTTCGTCCTGACGCTCAAAGAAACGCTCGATCTCATTCGACATATCATTGTCCTCTTCTTCACCGGATCATCACGGCCATGGGAAGAAGCTAGGTAGGGTTGCTTGCGCGTGGCTGTTGCCGGTGAGACGCAATCCAGGTCACGAGGACTAGTCACGAATTTCATATTTCGCATACTGACTGCGGGGGATCAATCCACCAACTTCGTGGGCAAACGACACGACTTTCGTGGCGTCCTCATCCACCTCGCAACGGAAACGAACCTGGTACCAGCCCTTAACTGTGCCAAAGGCTGCATCTCTCACATCAAGGATGGTACCGGTTCGCAATCCAAAACTAGGCAATGCGGACGGGAAATAACGCGGCGAACCGTGAACGAGTTGGCCCTGAAGCTCGGTGGCGCAAAGCGTGGCCACTCGCTCTTTGCGCGGAAGACCACTGACCGCAGTTTGCGCAAACAAACTGCCATCTTCCGTCCGTGAAAACAGAGTTTTTGCCTTGGGCAGATCGTCTTTAGCTATCACTTTCGGTTTCTCAGCGGTCTGCTGCTCCGGCGGCTTGGCCTCCTCGATACTTGTATTGGCTTCGCCAGAGACATCTGTCGGCGGCCCATTACGCTCTGGGGAAACGTCGGTCGTCGCGACCTCAGGAAGCTTCACATCGTCCGGCACCGGCTTTGACGGAGGCTCCTCAGTTTTTGGTTTTTCTGCGGCAGCCTTTGTCGGCATCTGCGCCGGTTCGGCATCGTGCTGCGGCGGAGTTGTTGCGGGTTTGTTTTCGCCCTGAGAAGAATTTCCCGCCAACGACTTTTCGGGGCCGCTATTCCTGTCGCCAAACTCGATGACAGGGCTCAGAGTCGGCATAGGCCTCGGCTTAGTTTGCTCGGGAGTCTTGCTGGCCGGCGGAGGTGGAGGAGGAGGAGGCGGTGGCGGCGGAGGCGGTGGTGGTGGCGGTTCCTTCTTGGCCTCTTCCGGCGGCTTCGGCTCCGGTGGTTTTTCCTCGGGCTTGGGCTCCGGCTTCTTCTCCTCCGGCGGCGGAACGAGCTCCACTTTCACGCTCTCGTCTTCGACAGGCTTCGGCTCGATCTTCGGCAGCCCGAAAATCAGAAGAGCAATGATAGGAATATGCGCAACAACAGACACAAYGACGCCCCAGCGGATTTCAGGCCGCTGTTTTCCCGTTTCATGCTGCGTTTCCGCTGGTTCCACGTCTTCTTCTGTCACAGCAGCGATGTGGCCTCTAAAGCCGGCAGCATCAAGCCACAAAAGAAAAAAACCGCGTGATCGCAACAGCCATTTAAAGTGCTACAGCGTCCTTTGCGCGTCCGAAAAGACGCGCTACGCTATAGTGTCATTGGTCGGCGGCTCCATCGTCGGCCACCAGATCATGCGCCTGCCATTCGCTTTGCGGAATGGCATCGCCGATGAGAAAGGCGAAGGAAGCGACCTTGCCGGAGCCGGCATCGAGTTGGCATTTGAACTGAACTGCGGAAGGCGCCGCCCTTCACCTCGACCCTGTTGCCGGTGACCTTTTCCGCCGCCATCGCATAGGGCGCGAGCGCATCCGGCGCCATCGCCGGCTGCGCCCGGCGCACCTGCTCCATCGCCTCCAGATCACAAAGCTGTAGATTGCGCTCGCTGCCGGCAAGGCCGCGCAGCGCCTCGCGGGCGCGCCGGCTGCGCGAATCTGACAACACCGTCTCCGAAAACAGCTGGCCCGCCTGGACGAATACACCAGGCTTCGGCGGCACCGGAGGGACGGAAGCCACTTCAGGCGACCTCGCGGCCGTCGGCGCCTCCTCCTGATGCGGCGGAGCGATCTCCTGGACCGACGCACTCGCGTCCGGCTTTGCCGTAGTGGGTGCAGGCGTCTCGACCCGCTGCGCTATCGCAGAAGGTTTGGCGACTTCGGGAACGATATCAACCGTAATGCCGTCGTCCGGCAACGGTGCCGGCGGCTCAGGTCTCGGAAGCAGCAGGAGCAGCAGTGCAAGCATGACGGCATGCAGAGCGAACGAGGCGAAAGCGCCCCGCTCGATGCCTTCGTCCCGATTTTCCCACACCAGTGCCATCGCTCAGGAAGCAGCTGTCGGACAATCGAAGGCGGCCATAAAACCCGGGAACGCTTTCATCAAGAGCCCTGCCGATACGCCACGAGGAATTAAGGACAGGGCGACAGTGCCAGTCTGACGCGAGTTGCGCAACGCTTATGATCCCCGATAGCGTTCCTTTGTCGCGATCAACCAAGCGAGCCGATGATCTCTCGATAGGCCGCCTCCGGGAATGCCTTCAGTGTCTGGGTGCGGACATTGCCGCCCATCGCCAGCGAGAGGCCAAACCGCGCCATGACGGCATCGTCAGGCGCTTCGCAGACAGCCACCATGTCGTGGCCGCCCATCGTCAGAAAGAACTGGTTGAAGGAGCCGCCCATGTCGCCGAGCAGCTTCTTCGCCGCATCCAGCCGTTTTGACGAGTCGCGAACATTGCGCACACCTTGGTCCGTCCAGTTGATCAACACAATGTAAGTGGTCATTTTGCACCTCCCAGCGGAGGATTCGCCCGACACGGGCATGCGTCGGTCCTCGCTCGCGCATCGCGATCGATTTCTTCCCCCGTGGCCGGACTATAATCTTGTCACCACCAAGCGACAAGAAAGCCGCCGGGATCATTGGTATTAGGCATGTCGCCCAAAAGTGTGCGGCAGTGGCGCAAAGATCGAAAGAAAAAGCCGGACATGAAGCCCGGCTTTCGCAATCGTAGAGATCTTGTCGTCCCTCAGCTGTCGAGGAACGAGCGCAGCTTTCTGGAGCGGCTCGGATGCTTCAGCTTGCGCAGCGCCTTCGCCTCGATCTGGCGGATACGTTCGCGGGTGACCGAGAACTGCTGGCCGACTTCTTCGAGCGTGTGGTCGGTGTTCATGCCGATGCCGAAGCGCATGCGCAGAACACGTTCTTCGCGCGGCGTCAGCGAGGCGAGAACGCGGGTCGTCGTCTCGCGCAGGTTCGCCTGAATGGCGGCGTCGATCGGCAGCAGCGCGTTCTTGTCCTCGATGAAATCGCCGAGATGCGAATCCTCTTCGTCGCCCACCGGGGTTTCGAGCGAGATCGGCTCCTTGGCGATCTTCAGGACCTTGCGGACCTTTTCGAGCGGCATGGCGAGCTTTTCGGCCAGTTCTTCCGGCGTCGGCTCGCGGCCGATCTCGTGCAGCATCTGGCGCGACGTGCGGACGATTTTGTTGATCGTCTCGATCATGTGCACCGGAATGCGGATCGTGCGGGCCTGGTCGGCGATCGAACGGGTGATCGCCTGGCGGATCCACCATGTCGCATAGGTCGAGAACTTGTAACCGCGGCGGTATTCGAACTTGTCGACCGCCTTCATCAGGCCGATATTGCCTTCCTGAATGAGGTCGAGGAACTGCAGGCCGCGGTTCGTGTACTTCTTGGCGATGGAGATGACCAGGCGAAGGTTCGCTTCGACCATTTCCTTCTTGGCGATACGCGCTTCGCGCTCGCCCTTCTGCACCATATGAACGATGCGGCGGAATTCCGAGATCGAGATACCGGTTTCGGTCGCCAGATTCTGGATTTCCTGGCGGATGTCACGGATCGTCGTGTTTTCGCCCCTGGCGAATTCCTTCCAGCCGCGGGCGGCCAGATTGCCGATCGACTTCATCCAGTTCGGATCGAGCTCGGCGCCCTGGTATTGCTCCAGGAAGGAGTCGCGCTTGACGCCGTAGGATTCGGCCAGACGCAGCAGGCGGCCCTCGTTGGAAACGAGGCGCTTGTTGATGTCGTAGAGCTGCTCGACGAGGGCGTCGATGCGGTTCTGGTTCAAGGACAGAGATTTGACAGCCTTGATGAGCTCATCTTTGAGTTCCTTGTAACGGCGCTCCTGGGCAGTGGACAGCGTGCCGGAAGCCGACAGCCGCTGCTCGACCTGCTGGTCCTGCAGCTTGCGCAGCTTCTTATAGGTCTCGGCGATCGTATCGAGCGTCTCCATCACCTGCGGGCGAAGCTCGGCTTCCATCGCCGCCAGCGAAAGGTTGGATTCGTCCTCGTCCTCTTCCTCCTCCTCGGGAGGCAGGCCTTCGCCGCCGACATCGGTGATGTCGTCGTCGCCGGAGCGGGCGCGACGGGTCTTTTCCTTCTCTTCTGCGAGCTTGCGATCGGCTTCGATCTTCTCCGGGCTCTGGAACTGCGGCGCAGCCTTGGCTTCAGGGCCGGAATAGGTCGTTTCGAGATCGATGATCTCGCGCAGCAGCGTCGTGCCTTCGTTGAGTTCGTCACGCCAAATGATCAGCGCCTGGAAGGTCAGCGGGCTCTCGCAGAGACCCGCGATCATCGTCTCGCGGCCGSCCTCGATGCGCTTGGCGATYKCGATTTCGCCYTCGCGGGAAAGAAGCTCTACCGAGCCCATCTCGCGCAGGTACATGCGAACCGGATCGTCGGTACGGTCGGTCGGTTCTTTTTTCTTGGCGGTCGCCAGCGCCGTGCCGCTCGAAGGCGCGAGTTCGCCGCCTTCGCTCTCCTCGTCGCCGCCGGCGTCGTCGTCATCGCTGCCGCCGGAAGCACCGGCTTCCTCGGCTTCCTCGTCTTCAATGACGTTGATGCCCATGTCGGACAGCATCGACATCGTGTCTTCGATCTGCTCGGACGTCACTTCTTCGGACGGCAGGACCGCGTTAAGCTCGTCCATGGTCACATAGCCGCGCTTCTTGGCGGCCTTGATCATCTTCTTGACCGCGTCGTCGGAAAGATCGAGAAGAGGGCCGTCGCTTGCGCCGTCGCGTTCGACTTCCGCGTCTTCGTTCTCTTTGACCTTGGTTGCCATTTATATCGTCGCCTTCCTGACGCTATCCAATCTCGCTACGGTGAACGGGCTGTCTCAGGGCCTGACGCGCCGCACGCGCCGCCCTCGAATCACCTTTGCCCACCTAACGGGATGACATTTAAAGCCTGATTAACCACGATTACCGGCACCGGACAGCAAAGCTTTCTTGCTCTTGGATTTCCGGCCATGGTTGCGCGATCCGCCTTGACCCAGTTCACCATTCAACAAGTCGAACGGTGATTCCCACATTTTTTGTTCTCGTCAAGCTTTTCCAGAAAAAAAGCCCACAAAAATACGGAAAAAGCCTTATCCACAGGCTTTGAACCGCGGCAGCGATTGCGAACCCTTATTTAAGATGCGGCGAACAAAAGACAAGGGCAGCAAATATTTTGCCCGCCGTACCCAGTTGTTTCCATCATCTTTGCAGTTGTGCAGACGGTATATGCACCTTTAGAGCGCCCTGCGTCCTTTCGGACGCACAAAGGACGCTCTAACTCTTTCAATCCTCGCATCGTGCTTTCCGAAAATGATTCCGATTCTCGGGCCGATGCGCCGGCCTGAGAAATAGTGGCTAACGCGCCGCGCCGTCATACGCCTTCACTGTCAGCGCGCCGAGATCGACCGCGGGAATGCAGCGCAGATTGATCGAAGCCATTGCCGCGCCGTCCGGACCCACGCCTTCGCCGAACGGTGCAATGCCGCAATTGGCGCAGAAGTGATGCCGGATGACATGCCGGTTGAAAGTGTAGGTCGAGACATTGTCCTCCGGTGTTTTCAGCACCAGCTTCTCGCGCGGCACGAAGGCCAGAAGTCCGCCCCGCCGGCGGCAGAGCGAGCAGTTGCAGTCGAGCGCCTCGGTGAATTCGCCTTCGACTTCGAAAGCCACATTGCCGCAATGGCAGCTTCCTTCATAGCGCATGTCGTCCTCCCTACATCCAGTCCATCACAACCTTGCCGGAATTGCCTGACCGCATCGCCTCGAAGCCGTCGCGGAAATCGTCGATGCCGATCCGGTGGGTGATGACGGGCGCGAGATCGAGGCCGCCCTGGACGAAAGCGATCATCTTGTACCAGGTCTCGAACATCTCGCGGCCGTAGATGCCCTTGAGATTGAGCATCTTGAAGATCACCTTGTTCCAGTCGATCTCGAAGCCCGCCGGCGCGATGCCGAGAATGGCGATCTTGCCGCCATTGTTCATCTTGTCGATCATGTCGCGGAAGGCAGGTGCGGCCCCTGACATTTCGAGCCCGACGTCGAAACCCTCCGTCATGCCGATCGCCTTCATGACGTCGGTGAGGTTTTCCTTCGATGCGTCGACGACGTGATCGATGCCGAGCTTGCGTGCCAGCTCCAGCCGGTGTGGATTGATATCGGTGATGACGACCTTGCGGGCGCCGGATCGCTTGGCGACGAGCGCGCCCATGATGCCGATCGGCCCGGCACCGGTGACGAGCACGTCCTCACCGACGAGATCAAAGGAAAGCGCGGTGTGCACGGCATTGCCGAACGGATCGAAGATCGCGGCGATCTCGTCTGATATATCATCCGGGATCGGCACGACATTGCTTTCGGGAATGCAGACGAATTCGCCGAAGGAGCCTGGGCGGTTGACGCCGACACCGAGCGTATTTCGGCAGAGATGCCCCCTGCCCGCCCGGCAGTTGCGGCACTTGCCGCAGACGATATGCCCCTCACCGGAGACCCGCTCGCCGACATGATAGCGGGTGACCGCCGAGCCGATCTCGGCGATCTCGCCGGAGAATTCATGGCCGACTACCATCGGCACCGGAATGGTCTTCTGTGCCCACTGGTCCCAGTTCCAGATATGGACGTCGGTGCCGCAGATCGCCGATTTCTTCACCCGGATCAGCACATCGTTCGGCCCAACCTCGGGCACCGGCACATTCTCCATCCAGAGCCCGACTTCCGGTTTCGCTTTGACCAGCGCCTTCATCATGTTCGACATCAACGATATCCCGCCTTGTTCTGGTGCCCGACTTTGCGACTCCCTCTTCTCCCCGTCGGGGAGAAGGTGCCCGTAGGGCGGATGAGGGGGCGGCACGGCACGCCATATAAACTTTACTTTGTTCCTCGCTTACCGCTCGAAACGTCGCTTCGCTCCTCCCCCTCTTCTATCCTGACGGACATCTCTGCCTGGGTCGAGCCGCGGGTCTCGACCCGTCCTTGGGACCCCCGCTGGGGAGAAGAGGGAGATGGCAACGCTATTCTCAAATCACACCCAGTTCCCGCCCTGCCTCGGCAAAGGCCGCGATCGCCCGCTCCACATCTGCCCGCGAATGCGCCGCCGACATCTGCGTGCGGATGCGGGCCTGGCCTTTCGGCACGACGGGGAAGGAGAAGCCGATCACATAGATCCCCTTCTTCAGCATCAGGCCGGCCATATCCTGGGCGAGTTTGGCGTCACCCAGCATGACGGGGATGATCGGATGGCCTTCGCCGGCAAGTGTGAAGCCGAGCTTGGTCATCTCTGTGCGGAACAGATCCGCATTGTCGGAAAGACGCTTGCGCAAGGCATCGCCGTTTTCGATGAGGTCGAAAACCTTGAGCGAGGCAGCGGCAATGACGGGCGCCAGGGTGTTCGAGAACAGATAGGGCCGCGAGCGCTGCCGCAGCCATTCGACGACTTCCGCCTTGGCGGAGGTATAGCCGCCCGAGGCGCCGCCAAGCGCCTTGCCGAGCGTGCCGGTGATGATGTCGATTCGGCCCTCGACGCCGCAATGTTCGGCAGAGCCGCGACCGTTCTTACCGACGAAACCGACGGCATGGCTGTCATCGACCATGACCATCGCGCCGTATTTCTCGGCGAGATCGCAAACACCGCCCAAATTGGCGATGATGCCGTCCATCGAGAAGACGCCGTCGGTGGCGACCAGTTTGAAGCGGCTGCTTTCGGCCTTTTTCAGTTCCTCCTCGAGCGCCGCCATGTCGTTGTTGGCGTAGCGAAAACGCTTGGCCTTCGAAAGCCTGACGCCGTCGATGATCGAGGCGTGGTTCAGCGCGTCCGAGATGATCGCGTCCTCCTCCGAGAGCAGCGTTTCGAAGAGACCACCATTGGCGTCGAAGCAGGAAGAATAGAGGATCGTGTCTTCCATGCCGAGGAAGGTGGAGATGCGCGCTTCGAGCAGCTTATGCTCCTCCTGCGTGCCGCAGATGAAGCGCACCGAGGCCATGCCATAGCCGTATCGGTCGAGCGCCTTCTTGCCGGCCTCTGCCAGCTCCTCGTTGTCGGCAAGGCCGAGATAGTTGTTGGCGCAGAAATTCAGCACCCGCTCGCCGGTGGAAATCGCGATCTCGCCCGCCTGCTTGGAGCTGATGACACGCTCGGATTTATAGAGGCCGGCATCCTTCAGCGCCGAAATTTCAGCTTGGAGATGGGAGAGAAATTGCGAGGTCATGGGGCGGCCCTTCGTGAAGATTTCTCTACAGCGCCGCGCGTCTTTTCAGACGTGCAAAGGACGCTGTAACACTTTGAATTTGCGCATCGTGCTTTCCGAAAATCAATTCCAATTTCGGGCCGATGCGCCAGCCGAGTTAGCATATCACCATCTGCTTGTCTTCTTCAGCGCTGGACCGAGATCAGTAGGAACATCGGCCGGTCCAGCTCCTCCGCCCAATCTGGATTGTCGTGGAGCTCATCTTCGTTCGGGCTCCACTCCTCGACATGGCGAATGGCAAAACCGGCCGCGATCAAGGTGTTGAGCGTCGTGCCGAGCTTGCGGTGCTGCTTGACGACACCTTTGGCGAGCCAGTCGGTGGTGCGTGGACCTTCGACGGAATAGCGGTCGAGCGGCCAGATGCGCCGCCCCTCGGCATCGGCCGCCCAGGTCGGGTGGGTCGGCGCCATGAAGATCGGATGCTCGATGGTGAAGACGAATTGCGATCCCGGCAAAAGCGCGCGATGGACCGTCGCGACCAGACCGGCGAAATCCTCGATATAATGCAGCGCCAGCGAGCTGTAGGCGAAATCGAAAGAAGCTTGAGCAAGCGTGAGATGCTCGAGATCGGCGATCTCGTAGGTGATCGCGGCTTCAGCCGTATCGGCCCTCGCTCTGGCGATCATCTTTTCGGAGATGTCGAGCGCAAGCACGCTTGCAGCACCTTGATTCACGGCGAAACGCGAAAACCAGCCGAACCCGCAGCCGAGATCGACGATACGCTTGCCRGCAAGATCAGGCAGCAGCGCACGCACAGCCGGCCATTCGGACGCCCCGTCGAGCCCGTGAACGGATCGTCTCATGCCGCTATATCCGGCGAAGAATTCCGGTCGGTCGTAGATATTCTGGGCCATCGGCGCTCCTCCTTCAGAGGCAGCACTACCATGCCCCCTCGCCCGATCTCAAGGATCAGGCGGGCCGTTGTCCTGCGCCAGGATGATCTCCAGGAAGGCATCGCCGTAGCGTTCGAGCTTCGCCTGCCCGACACCTGATATGGCGAGCAATTCCTTGCGGCTGCGCGGCTTCTCGGTGGCGAAGGCGATCAGCGTCGTATCGGGAAAGACGACATAGGGCGGCACGCCGAGCGATTTCGCAATCGCCATACGCTCGGCCCGCAGCGCCTCGAAGAGACTGCCGTCGGCGCCCGATAGTCCCGATTTGCGCTCGCTGCGCTCCGCCTTCTTCGTGCGCCGTTCCGAGGCAGGCCGGTCTTTGCGGAAGAACACCTGTCGCTCGTGCTTGAAGACGGCGCGCGCCTCCGGTTCCAGCTTCAGCGCCCCGTAAGCCTCATGATCGACGCGGATCAATCCCATGGCAAGCAACTGGCGGAAGACCGACTGCCAGACGCGCGCCGGAATATCCTTGCCGGCGCCGAAGACCGGCATTTCGGCATGGCCGAAACGTTCGGTCTTTTCGTTGACGTTGCCGAGGAGCACGTCGACGACATGGCCAGCGCCGAAACGCTCGCCGGTGCGATAGATGGCAGCCAGCGCCTTGATCGCCGCCTCCGTGCCCTCCCAGGTCTCGACCGGCTTCAGGCAGGTGTCGCAATTGCCGCAATGGCCGGCATGCGCCTCGCCGAAATGGGCAAGGATCGCCTGGCGACGGCAGGAGGCGGTCTCGCAGATCGCCAGCAATGCGTTGAGCTTGGCGCGTTCGACCCGTTTGATCTCCGCGGCGGCATTTCCCTCATCGATCATCCGGCCGCGCTGGATCACGTCGGCCATGCCATAGGCCATCCAGACCTCGGACGGCAGGCCGTCGCGGCCGGCACGCCCGGTCTCCTGATAATAGGCCTCGACGGAGCCCGGCAGATCGAGATGGGCGACATAACGCACMTTCGGCTTGTCGATGCCCATCCCGAAGGCAACGGTGGCGACCAGGCAAAGGTTCTCTTCTTTGAGGAAGGCATCCTGATTGGCGTCACGAACCGACCTGTCCATGCCGGCATGATAGGCAAGCGCGCGGATGCCCTGCCCGTTCAGCCATTCGGCCGTATCCTCGACCTTGGCGCGCGACAGACAATAGACGATGCCGCTGTCGCCCTTGTGGCCGGACAGGAACCGCAACAGCTGCTGGCGCGGCTGGTCACGCTCGACGATCTCATAGGCGATGTTCGGTCGGTCGAAGCTGGTGGTGAATATCTGGGCGGCATCGAGCCCCAGCCGCTCGATGATGTCGTCGCGTGTGTGCGGATCGGCCGTCGCAGTCAGCGCAACGCGCGGCACACCGGGATATTGCTCGCCGAGCCGGCCTAGCGCGCGATATTCCGGCCGGAAATCATGGCCCCAYTGCGAGACGCAGTGGGCCTCGTCGATGGCAAACAGCGCGATCTTCTCGTTGGCGATCAGCTCGCGGAAACCATCGGTCAGAATGCGCTCGGGCGTGACGTAGAGAAGGTCGAGCTGGCCCGCCGAAAGCGCGCGGCGAACCTCGACGAACTCCTCGCGCGACAGCGACGAATTGAGTGCTGCGGCGCGGATGCCGAGCTGCTTCATCGCCTCGACCTGATCGCGCATCAGCGCGATCAGCGGCGAAACAATGATGCCGACGCCAGCGCGGCAAAGCGCCGGGATCTGGAAGCACAGTGATTTGCCCGCACCAGTCGGAAAGAGCACGACCGCATCGCCACCGGAAACCACGTGCTCGACCACCTGCTGCTGCTTGCCGCGGAAGGAGGAATAGCCATAGACCTGCTTGAGAATATCGAGCGGCGAGCGGCCGGAAGAAAACAGCGCGCCGGAAGCGGAAAAACCCGGTTCATTCCGTTCAGTCAGCGACATCAGTGGTTCGCCGCCCCTTTGACGCGGCCGGAAAGCACGCCGAAGCCATCGATGATTGCCTCCTGGTTCTCAAGGCGCACCCCTTCGAAATGCACTTCCTGCTGCGCTCGCATCAGCTGAACGATCGCCTCGCCGTCGCCGGCTTCGGTCGCCAGCGCGATCTCGCGCTCGAGCTCGATCTTCTGCCGGCGCAGCGCCTTCGCCCGCTTGTGGGAGGCCAGCGCCTGGCGGTATCCCTCACGCGCGTCCTCCATCGCCGCCTCCTCGGTCGCGATCCACAGCCGGGCATTGCGCACCTGCTGGTCGAGGCTCTTGATGAGCGGGCCGAAGCCTTCGAATTCCAGCCTTTCGGTCAGATATTCGCGCGTCAGATGCGGGCCGGCGACGGCCGCGGCTGCCCCCAGCATCGCCGACCAGAGCCGCTGCAGCTCGCGGCTGTCATATTCGATCGCGGCGATCTCGTCATAATCATCGATCATCAGCGAGGGGTGATTGACGACGGTCAGCGCCAGCACGCTTTCCCGCAGCGCCGTATTGTTCTGGTGGCCGCGCACGGGGCCCGAGCGGGCGAGCCTTTCGGAAATGACGCTCGGGCTTTTCGGCCCTGCCTTGCCCGCATTGTCGCGGCCCGCCCGGTAATTGCCATTGCCGTTGAAGCCGCCACGGCGATCGCCATTGTTGCGGTTCTGGAACTGCGGCTGGAAGAAGGCGTTCAGCCGGTCGCGAATATCCTGCTGGTAGTGGCGGCGCACGTTCTCGTCGACGATGACGGCGACCAGTTGCTTCAGCCGCGCCTCCAGTTCGGCGCGCGCCTCGGGCGTATCGAACTTGCCGGTGTTGATCTCCCGGCTCCAAAGCATCTCGGAGAGCGGCTTTGCCTGGCTCATCACCTTGTCGAAAGGCGCGCGCCCGTCATCGCGCACGAGATCGTCGGGATCCTTGCCGTCGGGCAGAAGCGCAAAGCGAACGGAACGGCCAGGCTTCAGATGCGGCAGCGCCAGTTCGGCGGCGCGATTGGCGGCGCGGATGCCGGCGCCGTCGCCGTCGAAGCAAAGCACCGGTTGCGGCACCATCTTCCAGAGCAGCTCGAGCTGGTTTTCGGTGAGCGCTGTGCCGAGCGGCGCAACGGCATTCTCGATGCCCGCCTGATGCAGCGCGATCACGTCCATATAGCCTTCGACGGCGATGATGGTGCCGGTCGCATTGTCGTCCTGAAGATCACCGCGGCCCGGTCCCTGGATCGCGCGCCGCGCACGGGCGAAATTGTAAAGGACATTGCCCTTGTGGAAGAGCTCCGTCTCGTTGGAGTTCAGATATTTCGCCGGCGCGTCGGCCGACATGGCGCGGCCGCCGAAAGCGATCACCTTTTCCCGCGACGAAAGGATCGGGAACATGATGCGGTCGCGGAAACGATCGTAGGAAACCGGCACGTTTTCATGGACGACCAGACCGCAGGCCTCGATCTGGTCCTTGGAGACACCCTTGCCGGCGAGGAATTCCTTGAGCGCATTGCGGCTGTCGGGCGCATAGCCAAGACGGAAGGTCTCGATGGTGCGCCCCGTCAATCCGCGGTCGCGCAGATAGGCGCGCGCCCTCGCCCCATTTGCCGTCTGCAACTGATCCTGGAAAAATTGTGTCGCCATTTCCATGACGTCGATCAACGAGCCGCGCTCCTTCTCGCGCTTCTCCATCACAGGATCGGCAAGCGGCATCGGCACGCCTGCCATATCGGCGATCTGCTGCACTGCCTCGGGAAAACTCAGGCCCTCCAGCTCGGTGAGAAAGCGGAAATGGTCACCGGTGACGCCACAGCCGAAGCAGTGATAGCGGCCCTTTCGGTCCTCGCAGTGGAAGCTCGGCGATTTCTCGCCGTGGAACGGGCAGCAGGCCCAGTAATCGCCGCGCGACACATTCGTCTTGCGCTTATCCCAGCTCACGCGGCGCGCGATCACGTTCGAAATCGGAACGCGGTCGCGGATATCATCGAGAAAGGTGTTGGAAAAGCGCATTTATACCTCTTGGCCAACCTCCATATAAGCTGCTTTGCCGCTCCATGCCACGAAACTTGTCATGAAAACCCGCTATTCACAGGCTATATGGCCGTCATCGGCGGCTCCGGTTATCCGATCAACAACGCGTTATCGCCCCCTGCGACAGGGTGCGACATTATTGTCCCTTCAGAGCCGGAATTCCGCCGGCAGAAAAAACTTCAGCAAGCGCAGCGGTCTCTGACGGAGACGAAGAATCCCTTTTAGAAACAAAAGATTAGCACCTCGGATGATTGCGCCTCATCAACCTCCGCGCCACCTCCCGAGAGTCCGCTTCGACGCCTCCAAACCGCCGATTCCGGCAATTATTATTTTTTTGTAATTTGAATAAGCCGCCGCACCGCAATAGGTTCGATCTCAACAAAGCGATCCCCGAGCGAAGCACCATCCCTACCCCCGGCGCCGCTTCGCAAGGGTGCCTTTGCAAATACCCTCCGGCTTGGGCTTCGGCCCTGCGTGCCGGTGGAAGCAAAGAGCAAGAAGGCAGGAGCGCCCCCAGCTCCTGCCTTCTTAAATTTTTGGCTCTCCCTGCGACAACTCTCCCTTTGAAATTAACCGCTTATTAACAAAACCGTTGACAGGCGGCGCTCGCATGAAAGATGTATGCGCCGAACTCCCTGGACCTCTCCAAATGGCTTTTACCGCGGACAATCTTGCAGCAGACGATCGCTTTCTCGCTGCCATCCTGCATTGCGCCGATCAGATGCTCTCCATCTATCGTGAGAGCCCGCGCATCGCCTCGATCTTCGCCGCGCAGCAGCGCTGGCTGATGGCCCATGCCGGCTTCGCGCTTCATTACGGTTATTCCGACGACGGGAAGAGCGGCGGCCTCTATTCCGGCCGCTTCATCGATTTTGCGGTCAGGAACGACATCGCCAGCCGCAACACGGCCGCGGCCTTCATGCAGGAGATGCTGGCCTATCGCTTCCTGCGACCGGTTCCCGGCCCCGACAAGCGCACACGCTACCTCGAGCCCACCGAAATCGCCGAGCAGCATTTCACCCGATGGCTCGTCGCCCATATGATGATCCTCGACAGTCTCGACGGCGGTGAGCGCGCCGATAAGATCACCGCCGATCCCTCCGCGATGATGGCAGCAATCCAGCCGCTGATCGCAAGGGCGATCATCGGGAGTGAAGCGGTGCGCAATCCGGGCGCCACCTTCAACCTCTTCAACTGGGCAAATTCCGGCGGCCTGGTGATGGATTACCTGATCTCGCGGCTTCCGGAATTTCCAAGGACGGCCGACCGCGTCGTTCTCGGTCCTCTGTCGCTCAGGGAAATCCGTGAACAGTTCATGATCTCCAACACCCACCTGAAGCGGCTTCTGACGCAGGCCGCGACCATGGAAAGCGTTGGCTGGACAGAACCCTCCCGCAAGGGCGACTTCTGGCTGTCGAGCCACTTCATCGGCGAATATTGGAATTATCAGGCGGCGAAATTCGCCATCATCGATGCCGCAGCGGAAGCGGTGCTCCGGCCTGCGGTTCGTAACGAACCGCAGGCAAGGCTCGTCATCTGAGGCTTATCAGTTCAACAGTTCCTTGACGGTCGCCGACGCCTTGGCAAAATCCATCTGGCCGGCATAACGCTCCTTCAGCGCCGCCATCACCTTGCCCATGTCCTTGGCGCCCGCTGCACCCGTCTCGGCGATGATCGCCGACACGTTGGCGCGCACTTCGCTGTCTGAAAGCTGCTTCGGCATGAAATCCTGAATGACGATGATTTCGGCACGCTCCTTGGCGGCAAGCTCCGGCCGGGAATTCTCCTCGTAGATCTTTGCCGATTCGTCGCGCTGCTTTACCATCTTAGCGAGGATCTGCAGGATTTCGTCGTCGCTCGCCTGTTCCTTGCCAATGCCGCGATTGGCGATATCGCGGTCCTTGACCGCGGCCTGGATCAGCCGGACGGTGGAAAGCCGCTCTGCATTCTTGGCCTTCATCGCCTCTTTCAGCTGGGTGGCGAGTTGATCGCGCAGCATGGTCTTCACTCCTGTTTTGATGCCGCTTCATAAACCACGCTGATGCGGGGGATCAAATAAATTGCGCGGTCAGTGCGATAAAGCGCAGGAAAATGGCAGCAATCTCGGCTACAAAGATTGACGCTAAGCGATTGCGTGGCTATTTACCGMCACCTGCACCAAAATTCGTGATCAGGCCTGAAGCGCGCGGCATTGCCGCGTCCACGCGCCTGCGAGATCAAAAGGCGGCGAGCCGCGGCAACGCGCGCACCGAACGCCGGAAACGGGATGAAGATGACCGCGACAGCACCCTGGACAATCGAGAAGCCGACCGCCCTGCTCGTTCTTGCCGACGGCACGGTCATCGAAGGCAAGGGCATCGGCGCCACCGGCAAGGTGCCGGCCGAAGTGGTCTTCAACACCGCGCTGACCGGCTATGAGGAGATCCTGACGGATCCCTCCTATCTCGGCCAGATCGTCACCTTCACCTTCCCGCATATCGGCAATATCGGCACCAACGATGAAGACATCGAGGATCTGACGCCTGCCGCCCGTCACGGCGCCGTCGGCGTCATCTTCAAGGCCGACATCACCGACCCTTCGAACTACCGCGCCGCCAAACACCTCGACCAATGGCTGAAGGCCCGCGGCGTCATCGGCCTTTGCGGCATCGACACGCGGGCGCTGACCGCCTGGATCCGCGAGAACGGCGCCCCGAACGCGGTGATCGCCCACGACCCGAACGGCGTCTTCGACATCGAGACGCTGAAGGCTGAAGCCAAAGCCTGGAGCGGCCTCGAAGGTCTCGACCTCGCCAAGATTGCCTCGTCGGGCCAGTCCTCGCAATGGACCGAAACGCCGTGGGTGTGGAATGAAGGTTACGGTGAACTCAAGGCGACGGAGGCGAAATACCACGTTGTCTGCCTGGATTACGGCGTCAAGCGCAACATCTTGCGCCTGTTTGCCGGCCTCGGCTGCAAAGTGACTGTTGTGCCGGCGGCAACGAGCGCCGAAGACGTGCTCGCCATGCAGCCGGACGGCATCTTCCTGTCGAACGGCCCGGGCGATCCGGCGGCAACCGGTGAATATGCCGTGCCTGTGATCAAGACGCTTGTTAAGACCGATATCCCGGTCTTCGGCATCTGCCTCGGCCACCAGATGCTGGGCCTCGCACTCGGCGCGAAGACCGAGAAGATGCATCAGGGCCATCACGGCGCCAATCACCCTGTCAAGGACCATACCACAGGCAAGGTCGAGATCGTCTCGATGAACCACGGCTTCGCGGTCGACTCGAAGTCGCTGCCAGATGGTGTTGAAGAGACTCATATTTCGCTTTTCGACGGCACCAATTGCGGCCTGCGTGTCCTCGGCAAGCAGGTTTTCTCCGTCCAGCACCATCCGGAAGCCTCTCCGGGGCCGCAGGACAGCCACTATCTCTTCCGTCGCTTCATCAACATGGTGCGTGAGAAGAAGGGCGAACCGGCGCTCGCCGAGCGCTGATTTCAAACAATGCCCATTTCAGATGAAGGCCCACCCAAGTGGGCCTTTTTCTCTAATCGCCTGTTGACCTCAACTTAACTTGAGGAACTACAGATCTGCCTGCAAACATTTATGCGGGAGAAAACCGGATGAACGGCGTTTTCTACAGGATCGACAAGTTCGCCGTGCCGGCCCCGGCACGCGACGAGTTCCTGATGCATATGGTGTGCACACATGCCTTGCTGCAGGCGCAGGAAGGATTCACCGGACACTCTGTCCTGGAGCAGGTCGCCGGACCCGGCGAATTCAACTTCGTGACGATCGCCGAATGGGAAAATGCCGAGGCGTTCGAGCAGGCGCAGGCAGCGATCGCCGCCGCGCGGGCGACGGCAAACCTTAGTCCGCAGGAAATGTTTGAACGGCTCGGCATCCGCGCCGATATCGCCGGCTACAAGCCGGTCGCAGCCCGATCAGGAGATATCAGGCGCCGGCCGTCACTCCTTCGCGGCGAAGGAGAAGGTAGAAGCGCGCGCAGAGCATGACGGCGGCGGCGGCCAGCCCGACGAGGAAGCCGAACCAGATGCCGATGCCGCCGAAACCCAGCGGGAAGGCAAAGGCCCAGGCGAGGAAGAAGCCGATCGGCCAGTAGGCGATCAACGCCATGATCATCGGCACGCGTGCGTCCTTCAGGCCGCGCAGCAATCCATTGGCGATCACCTGCAGCCCGTCGACGAGCTGGAAAAGCCCGGCAACGACGATCAGCGGCCCGGCATAGGCAAGGACCTCGGGCGCCTCGGCCGCATTGACGTCGAGGAACCAGCTGCCGAGGAATTGCGGCATGGTGGCAAAGAGCACGCTGCCCACCGCCGAAATGGCGCAGGCGAGGACGAGCACCGTAATCGAAGCGCGCACCAGCCCCTGATAATCACCCTGCCCGTGCGCGACACCGACGCGCACCGTCGCCGCCTGGCTGAGGCCGAGCGGGATCATGAAGGCGATCGAGGCCCATTGCAGGGCAATGCCATGAGCCGCAAGCTCGATCGTGCCGATATAGCCCATCAGGAGCGAAGCCACCGTGAACAGGCTGACCTCGGCAAGGATGGTGACGCTGATCGGGAAACCAAGCCGGATCACCTCCAGCAGCGCATGCCAGTCGGGCTTCCAGAACCGCACGAAGATCTCGTAGCGCCGAGTCTCCTCCCGCCGCTGCACGAAAGCCAGGATGAAGAGGAAGCCGGCCGTTTGCACGACGACCGAAACGATCGCAGCACCTTCGAGCCCCATCGCCGGAAAGCCGAAATGGCCGAGGACAAGGATATAGGCGAAGATCGCGTTCATCACCAGCGTGGCGATGGTGACGTTGAGGATGATACCCGCTTTGCCGATGGCGCTGACCAGCGCCCGCATGACGTTGAAGAGCAGCGCCGGCAGCACGCCGAACTGGCCGATCATGATGTAGCCGTGGGCGAGCTTGGCCACCTCGGGCTTCTGCTGCGCGAAGAGAAGGATCTGCTCCGAATTGAAGAAGGCCGGCTGCATGATCACCCAATAGGCGATCACCACCCACAGACCCATGCGCAGCGACCGGCGCACCGACACGACGTCGCCGCGGCCATAGGCCTGCGCCACCATCGGAATGACGGCGATGGCAAAGCCCGAGCCGAAGATCAGGATCGTGAACAGGAACTGCGCAGCAAGCACCATCGCCGCCAGATGCTCGGCGCCGAGCCGGCCGACGATCATGACGTCGGTGGTGTTGATGCCGAGCTGGGCAAGCTGCGCGCCGATCAGCGGAATGCCGAGCGCCAGCGTTGCGCGGAAATGTGCGCCCCAACGATTATCGGCTGTCGGCGCAAGCCTGCGCGTGTCGATCGGCGTGTCCATGACACCAGTCCTGTGATTGAAATATGCGTCGCCGCAGCTTGCGGCGAAATAACATCCGGACTTAGAGCAAAGCCCCGCAAAGAACTACCCCAGATGAGGCAAATGATGAAAAATTCATCATCGCATCAGCGTTTCTGATCGATCAACCTGCCGCTTCCAGCGCCTCGGCCGGCTCACGGACGCGGACTCGGACCCGCATGAGGAACACGCCGGCGGCCAACAGGATGAACAGGGCGGCGGCAAGATAGGGCGCGCCGGCAAAAGTGACCGGCGCCTCGGGCCGCGTGAAATAACCGAACATCTGCGTGAAGATCAGCGGTCCGAGGATGGTGGTAATGCTGCTGAGGCTGGTGAGCGCGCCTTGCAGCTCGCCCTGTGCCGAGGGCGGCACCATGCCGGCCGCGATGCTGCGCAGCGGCGGATCGGCGACGTTTTCCATGACAGTCGCAACGATGATGACATAGACGACCCAGCCCTCCCAGGCGAAAGCATAACCGGTGAGCCCGACGGCCGAGAAGCAGAGGCCGAGAAGAGCGGTCTTCCACTCGCCGAGCACCGGCACGATCCGCGGCAGAACCAGGCCCATGACGATCGCGGCGCCGATGCCGTAAATGCCGAGCGACAAACCGATCTGTCCCTCGCTCCAACCGTAGCGATAGGTCGAGACGAACGACCAGACCGAGGGATAGACGGCATGCGCCAGGAAGAACAGGAACATGACGAGGCTGACCCAGCCGATGCCGGGATAATGGCGCATCTGGCGCAACGCGCCGAGCGGATTGGCGCGCTTCCACTCGAACCGGCGGCGGTTTTTCGCCTCCAGCGTTTCCGGCAGCAGGAAGCAGGCGGCGATGAAATTGACCAGCGATAGCGCGGCCGCGCCGAGGAACGGCACACGCGGGCCGAATTCGCCGAGCAAACCGCCGATGACGGGACCGATCGTGAAGCCGACGCCGAAGGCGATGCCGATCAGCCCGAAATTCTTCGCGCGGTTCTCCTCGGTGCTGATATCGGCGATATAGGCCGAGCAGGTGGCGAAGCTGCCGCCACTGATGCCGGCAAGCACGCGGCCGACGAACAGCATCCAGTAGCTGGTGGCGATGCCACAGATGAAATTGTCGATCGCGAAGGTCAGCACCGAAAGCAAAAGGATCGGCCGGCGGCCGAAACGGTCGGACAGGTTTCCGAGCAGCGGCGCAAACAGGAATTGCATGCCGGCATAGACGAGCATCAGCCAGCCGCCGTCAATCGCCGCATCGCTGACGCTGCCGCCGGTCAGTTGCTCCAGATAAGCGGGCAGCACCGGCATGATGATGGCGATGCCGATAATGTCGAGGAAGAGGATGATAAAGACCAGAAAAAGGCCGCGGCGAACGAATTTAGGGTCAAGCATGAGGCATCTCTACAGCGATCGGTTCTGAAAAGACGATCTCGTCGCCAAGAAAGTGACATAGCTCAGAAAGGAAACCGAAACAATCCGTGAACATTTCAAAGTTTTTGATAGTGCAGAACGGGAAGTTTATGAGACGTCTCAACCGAGGGGCGCGCGCTGCCGTTCCAGCTTCAGAAAATCGACGAAGGCGCGCAATGGTGCCGGCATATGCCGTCGACTGGCGTAATAAAGATACGGACCGGAAAATTCGCTGGCCCAATCGTCGAGGATAGCGACCAGTTGACCGGAGGCGAGGCCCGGTTCCAGGAGCTCTTGGAATGAGCTGATGATGCCCAGCCCCGCGACGGCGGCGGCAAGCTCTATCTCGATCGAATTTGACGTAAGCGCACCGCTTGGCGAGATGGCAAAAGTCTCCCCGTCGCGCTCGAATTCCCAGGTGAGCCCGATCCCGCTGAGAAAGCGATGCCGGATGCAGCTGTGCTCCAGCAGGTCACGCGGATGTTGCGGCATGCCCCTTTCCTGCAGATAAGCCGGTGAAGCGGCGGTGACATAGCGCTGCCGGCGCGGACCGATCGGCACGGCGATCATGTCGCGCTCGATGCGCTCGTCATAACGGATGCCGGCGTCGAAACCGGCGGCGAGCACGTCGATGAACGTATCCTCGGCGACGATCTCCAGCTCGATCTCAGGATAGAGCTTCAGGAACCGGCAGGCAATGTCGGGCAGGAACAGCCGCGCCGCGACCGTCGGCACGTTGAGCCGCAGCGTGCCGGCCGGCCTGTCGCGGAAATTGTCGAGCGCCCCGAGCGCGGCGGCGACCTCACTGAGCGCCGGCTCTAGTTGCGCCAACAATCGTTCCCCGGCGGCCGTCGGCGTGACGCTGCGCGTCGTCCGATTGAGCAGGCGCACGCCGAGCCGCTCTTCCAGCCGCCGCAGCGAGTCGCTGAGCGATGAGGCTGAAACCCCACGCTTGCGGGCGGCGGCGCGAAAGCTGCGCTCCCTTGCAATCGCCGTGAAGGCATCCAGATCACTCAAGGGAAGATCGCTCATTGTGCATTTTTCCGTACGGCCTGTTCGACACTATCCAGATTATCGCACAAATACGAAAGCGCTAAAACGGCGTCCGGCAGCGCCGACCCGGCGCGGACGTCCGATAGCGCGCCGCTCCGGCGCAAAGAAGGAGAAGACAATGCAGACCTATCGTTTGGGAAAGACCGGACCTGATGTCTCGGCCATCGGCCTCGGCTGCATGGGCATGTCGGGCATGTATGGTCCCTCAGATCGCGCAGAAAGCATCGCGACGATCCATGCCGCGCTCGATGCCGGCGTCAACCTGCTCGACACCGGCGATTTCTACGGCATGGGCCACAATGAAATGTTGATCGGCGAGGCATTGAAGGGCCGCAGGCGCGAGAACGCCGTCATCAGCGTCAAGTTCGGCGGCCTGCGCGATCCGGTCGGCGGCTGGAACGGCATTGACGCCCGCCCGGTCGCGGTCAAGAATTTCCTCGCCTATTCGCTGCAGCGCCTCGGCGTCGATTATATCGACATTTACCGCCCCGCCCGCCTCGATCCGAACGTGCCGATCGAGGACACCGTCGGCGCCATCGCAGATTTGGTCAAGGCGGGTTATGTCAGGCATATCGGCCTGTCGGAAGTCGGCGCCGATACGATCCGCCGCGCCGCCACTGTTGCCCCGATCGTCGACCTGCAGATCGAATATTCGCTGATCTCACGCGGCATCGAGGAGAAGATCCTGCCGACGACACGTGAACTCGGCATCTCGATCACCGCCTACGGCGTGCTGTCGCGCGGCCTGATCAGCGGCCACTGGCAGAGGGGCCAGGGTGCGACGGCAGGCGACTTCCGTAATTACAGCCCACGCTTTCAGGAAGGCAATATCGAGCAGAACCTCGCTCTGGTGGAGAAGCTGCGCGAGATCGCCGAGGCAAAGAGCGTCTCGGTCGCCCAGATCGCCATCGCCTGGGTCGCCGCCAAGGGCAAGGATATCGTCCCGATCATCGGCGCTCGCCGCCGCGACCGACTGAGCGAGGCGCTCGGCTCACGCGCCGTCGACCTGTCGCCAGAAGATTTCGCCATCATCGAACGCGCCGTGCCGAAAGACGCGGCCGCGGGTGGGCGTTATCCCGAGCATATGCTGCAGCATATGGACAGCGAGAAGTAAGCAAGGGATGGAAGGGGCTGCGATGTGCTTGTGCCATGCGCCCCTTCCTCTCCACTCCTCAAATCGGGCCGGAAAACGTATCGCAGGCTGACAGCTGGCCGCTGTCGAAGCCGCGCTTGAACCATCTGACGCGCTGCTCCGAGGTGCCGTGGTTGAAGCTTTCCGGCACGACATAACCCTGTGACCGCTTCTGCAGCGAGTCGTCGCCGATCTGCTGGGCGGCGTTCAGCGCTTCCTCCAGATCGCCGGACTCCAGCAGGCCCTTCTGCTGGGTATATTTGCCCCAGATGCCGGCGAAGCAATCGGCCTGCAGCTCGACGCGCACCGACATCTTGTTGGCTTCGGCCTCGCTCATGCGCTGACGCGCCTGGTTGAACTTCGGCAGGATGCCGAGCAGGTTCTGCACGTGATGGCCGACCTCGTGGGCAACGACATAAGCCTCGGCGAAATCGCCGGACGCGCCGAAGCGGTCGGAAAGCTCCTGGAAGAATTCGGTATCGAGATAAACCTTGTGGTCGCTGGGGCAGTAAAACGGGCCTGTTGCAGATGATGCGGAGCCGCAGGCCGATGCCGTCGAGCCCGAGAACAGCACGAGGCGTGGCTCCTCGTAATTCTGGCCCTGCGCCTGGAAGATGCCCTGCCAGGTATCTTCGGTCTCGGCAAGAACGGTACGCATGAAAGCAGTCATCTCGTCATTGGCGGGCGTGCGTGTTCCGCCGGACTGGCTCTGCTCGTAGCCGGGACCGCTCGTCGTGCCGCCGGTATCGAGCACCTGCATCAGGTCGATGCCCATCGCCTTGAAGATAAAATAGATGACGACGAGGAAGATGATCGTACCGATGCTGAGGCCGCCGCCGGCGCGGCGAACGCCGCCGCCGGAAGGGAAATTAAAGCCGCCACCGCGGCCGAAACCGCCACCGGTCGGATCGCTGCGGCGATCTTCGATATTGTCGGACTGACGCCGGCCTCTCCATTCCATCTTCGCTCTCCCCGGCAATGCCTGTGCTTGCACTCAAGGAGTCTATATATCCGTCGGCGGCTGGAATTCCAGCGACTTCATCGGGCAATCAGGCGCCCGCGTCGGCGGCGCGATTCTCCTCACCCGGACGGTAGTGTATCGTCCCGCCGCTGTTATAACCCGTTGCGATGATGAAATCGCAGATGCGGCGCAACATCGGCTAATCATCTTCTCGACCGATGTGCGTAACGAGAGCGGCACTCCTCTACCATTTCACGCTGAACCCGACCTTCGCCCCGATGGCGTTGCTGTCGCCAAAGTCCTTGAGGCTCGTGCGGGCGAAGGCTTCGCCGTTGAGCGCATAACCGTCGTCCGACCAACTGAGCGAGCCGCCCACACCAAGGCCGCCCCAGAGCGCGTGGTTCTCGCTGACGAGGCTGGTCCCCGAGACATCGACATCCGAGCCGTTGAGGAAGTCATGATAGAGATTGGCGATGCCGTAGAGCTTCACGCGGTTGATCTTTCCGGAGGCATCCTTCCAGTCGCCGTCATAATCGGCCGAGATGCCAAGACGGCCGGTCAGGCTGTCGCCGTCGTCGAGCGATACATCGGCGCCATATTGATCGGTGAAGCTGTCGAAGCGCACGGAGGAATAGGCTAGCTGCGCCTGCGGCGTCAGCGACCACTGGCTCGTCAGCGCGATCTTCTGGCCGGCTTCGACGCTGAACCCATAGCCGAAGCCGTCATTGCCGTCGGCAAGCGTGGTACGAAGGGTCGAGGATTTGAGATCGCTGCTGTACCAGGTCACGCCAGCCTGCGTATCCACGTAAAAGCCGCTATTGCCGTACCAGGTCAACGTGCCCTCGAAGCCGTAGCCTGTCGTGTCGATGTCACCCTTTCCGAAGCGCGAGGAAATGTCGGCCGAGGCGGTATCGACATGGAAGCTCACTCCGCCGATCAGCGCGCCGGCTCCGCTTTCATGCAGCATTCCGTCGACGCCCGCCTGCAGCGTCCAGCTATTTACATCGTATTCGGTGCCCGCCGTCGAGGTCTCCGGCTCAAAATGCGAATGCGTTCCATCGATGCGCGTCCAGATCGCCCTGGCAGGCTTCCCGGCGTCGTCGGCCGATTGACCGTCGTCCTCCTCGCGCCCGCCAGTGCGCTGGCGCAGCGTTCCGAACTCATTGAGGCTCCGCAGCACGCCGGCATAGGCTTCGTAGAGCGGCACACCGGGCGCATAGAGTGGCACGATCTCGGCGCCGGAGAGATCGAGCAGGGCCGAGCGAAGATACCAGTCGCCGTCAGCCGGGGTACTGGTGCCACCTTGGTAAAGGCGATAGCCATAGGCCCCGGCGACCACGGCTTGATCCCCTTCGAACACATAATCACCGACCAGCGAAAAGCTGCCGGCCGAGGTGCCGCCGACATCGACGATCTTGATGCCTTCGAGGGTTTGCGCGCCACCGCCTCCGAGGTTGATCACTTTGACATTGGTTGTGCCTGACGTGTTGCCGGTGACGACGAGGCGGTCGGTCGATGACGTATCGTCGCCGAGCACGCTCTCGATTTCGAGCGTGCCGCCGCTGCCGGTATAGTTGCCGGAGATCGTCAGCGTGCCGATCGAATTGCCGGGCGCGATCGTGCCGGCATTGATCACATCGCCGAAGATCGTGCCGGTGCCGCCGAGAATGCCGGCTCCCGATGTCGTGACAGGGCTGGTGATCGAGCCGTTGACGGCAAGCTGGCCACTGCTCACCGTCGTCGCGCCGGTATAGGTGTTGACGCCCGAAAGCGTCTGCCTGCCACCAGTGACGGTCAGTCCGCCCGTGCCGCCGATGACGCCCGCGAACGTGTCGTTGGCATTGGTGATCGTCAGGGTTTGGGCTCCGAGCGCCACGGTGCCGCTGCCGGCCAGGCTCTGGATGGCAGGAGATGCAGAGGCGGAAACGTCAAAAGTSCCGTCGGCGACAACCCGGCTCGAACTGGCGATGGCGCCGGCGCCGGAAAGGGCGAGGCTGCTGCCGAGGTCGATCTGCGTCTGGCCTGAGTAAATGCTGTTTGCCAGCAAGCTGAAAGT
>NZ_JBFUAY010000050.1:0-62125 GCF_056406015.1 Rhizobium sp. P1_E1
GAGAGATACATCGGATGGTGACCTCTAGGGCGATCAAGACCTTCTGGCAGGATAGCAGTGGTGCCAGCCTTGTCGAAGCATTGCTGACCTTTCCGATCGTCATGCTGGTATTCGCCGCCTTCATCGAGTTCGGCTATGCCATGTCGCAGTGGAACCAGACCGTCAAGGCACTGCAATATGGTGCCCGTCTGGCGGCCGTATCCGATCCGGTGACGACGAATTTCAATGCCGTTTTCCCGATCGGAGCTGCCGATCCACTCAACAACGGTAAAGCGGCGCCGAACGATGCCACGATATCCTCGACCTGCGGGCCGGCTCTGGCGAACTGCACGGCGGCGTTGAACCGGATCGTCCTGGGAAGTGACGGCCTTTGCAACGCGGGAACTGATCCTCACCCCGGCATTTGCGACCTCAATTGGCGCATCACGCCGGATAAGCTGATGGTCACCTACCAGCGATCGGGGCTCGGCTACTGGGGCCGGCCGGACGGCCCCGTGCTGACGATGCGGCTTGAGGTGCGCAACATCACCTTCGATCTGCCGATCCTCGGCGGGCTGTTGGGACTTAACGACATCACCATCCCGGCCCATCCGGTGACGATCACGACGGAAGATCTAAAGACGTGCTCAACCTGCTGACTCCTTAAAGTATGCGTAGGAAAGCGAAATGACAGCGCACATGAACATTGCCGCATCCACCAAGATCCTGGTTCTCTCCGACGACGCGGCTGCAGCGAGCTTCATGCTCGATACGTTTGGGTCGCTTTCGCGTTACGATGTCCGCCATCTCTCGCTGAAGGCGCTCGGAGAAAAGGGCCGGTTCGATCCGACGCAGTTCGACCTGATCGTTCTCGACGTCGACAACGGGAAATTGCTGCACCAGCCGGAGCTCTTCGCGTTTCGCACCAGCTATCGGGACATTCCACTCGTCGTCGTTTCGGAAGACCTGCCGGACGACATGCTGCGGCTCCTCTTCCGCCTGAACGGCAATGACTGGCTGAAGAAACCGCTCGAGCGCCGCGCACTGATCGACATGATTTCGACCCATGCGCCGGGCACTGGGGCCAGCGACAGCCGGGTGCATGCCGTGGTCTCTGCCGTCGGTGGCGCGGGCGCCAGCATGATCGCTTCGTCGCTTGCGCATGCGCTGGCCCAGCCGACCAAGAATTCGACGCCGCGGGTTGACTTGTTCGACACGGATTTTTGCTCCGGGATGCTTGGCTATTATCTCAACCTCGTCAACGACTACGACTTAAAACCAGTCATCGCCAATCCTTCCCGGGTCGATCTGGAATTCATCGATCTGGTCCGAAAGCGTCATTCGGGCGGCTTTTCACTGCTGTCCTTCAAGCAGCCATCCGTTCTTATGGCGCCGAAGGGCCGGGAACTCGTGCTGCGCATGCTCGATGTCGCCGCCTTCGAGAGCGACCACACGATCATCGACGTTCCCTATTATGACACGCCGTGGAAATACGAGGTGCTCACTTCGGTCAACAGCATCTGCATCGTCACCGAAATGACGGTTCCAGCGCTTTCTCAAGCCAAGGATTTGTTTGCCAATCTGGTACGGCTGCGCGGCAGTTCGGATCAGATATTCATCGTCATCAACAAATACCGCAGCAAGCTTTTCGGCCTCGGCCTGCGCCGACAACAAACGGAGAAGATCTTCAAGGAGATCCCGACGCATGTCATTGCGGATGACTGGGATACTCTGAGCGAGGCAGTCAACCGCGGCGTGCTGCCAGCTCAAGTGAATTCCCGGGCGCGCTTCTGCGGCGCGGTCGGCAAACTTGGAGCACTGGTGCGATGACGGCGATCGACAGTGGGCGCATAAGGTCCCGCGCCGCCGATGTTGCTCTTGCGGTTTTGGCAATTCTGGCCGCTGTCGGGAACGCTGCGGCAGGCGGGCTTGTGCCGCGAAGCCTTGGGCCGACGACAAGCGCCGTGGTGACGATCGAAAAAAGCTATGCGGCTGGGACAATCGTCATTCTCAGCGGCAATCGTACGCTGGATCTCGTCATCTCCGAAGGACGCGCGATCCGCTACAAAATCGGAGTCGGACGAGACGGATTTCGCTGGAGCGGTACCGTCAAGGTTGGACGCAAGGCAGAGTGGCCTGACTGGCGCCCGCCTGCCGAGATGAAGGCGCGCTCAGCCGGACTTCCGGACCTGGTACCGGCCGGACCGCTTAATCCCTTGGGTGCCCGCGGGATCTATCTCTACAAGGGCGGGACCGACACGCTCTATCGCATTCATGGAACAAACGAGCAGTCGACGGTCGGCGGTTTCGCGTCATCGGGCTGTTTTCGCATGAGCAATGCCGACGTCATCGATCTCTATGAGAGGGTGAAAGTCGGTTCCACGGTCATTGTAAAATAAGCGTTCAGGGGCGGGAAACATGGCGAACGGTATCATCGGGCGTTTCTACAAGCAGCGGGAGCCGGAAAGCCGCGAACATCTGGAGGCGGCCGAACTGTCTTTGGTCGGCGCAGTTGAGAACATGCCTGCCCAACCGGCCTCCGACAGCGCCACGGCGAGTGGCGAAGAGGCTTCGTTCGGGCCGGACATGGTTTCCGAGCGGGTCAATCTGCACCGCTACCTGCTCGACCGCATCAATCTCGGGATCCTCGACACACTCGACAACGAGGAGATCGCCACCGAGATCCGGCCGTTGGTCAAGGACTATATTCGGAGCAACAACTTTCCGCTGAATGCCAAGGAAATCAATGATCTGATCCGCGATATCACCGACGAGATGCTTGGGCTTGGACCGATCGAGCCGCTGCTGGCCGATGACACGATCGCAGATATTCTCATCAACGGCTACAACAGCGTCTATGTCGAGCGGAGCGGCAAGCTCGAGAGCACCGCCGTGCGGTTCAAAGACGAGGATCACCTGCTTCGGGTGATCAACAAGATCGTCTCGGCGGTGGGCCGCCGCGTGGATGAGTCAACGCCGATGGTTGACGCCCGCCTCAAGGATGGCTCGCGTGTCAACGTCGCCATCAGGCCGATCTCGGTCGATGGACCGCTCGTTTCCATTCGCAAATTCACGCGCAAGCCGCTGACAATGGAGCGCCTCGTGCAATATGGCGCTATGGCCGATGCGATGCGCATCCTTCTCAGCGCAGCGGTCAAGGGCAAGGTGTCCATGGTCATTTCAGGCGGCACCGGTTCTGGCAAGACCACCTTGCTGAACGCTCTCTCGTCGCAGATTTCTCCAAGGGAGCGCCTGATCACCATCGAGGATGCGGCCGAGCTTCAACTGCAGCAGCCGCATGTCGGGCGTTTGGAAACCCGGCCGCCGACGCTCGACGGACGCAACGAGATCCGGCAACGCGAACTTTTGAAAAACGCCCTGCGCATGCGTCCCGACCGCATCATCGTCGGCGAAGTGCGCGGCGACGAGGCGTTCGACATGCTGCAGGCGATGAATACCGGTCACGAGGGGTCGATGACGACCATTCACGCCAACACGCCGCGCGACGCCGTCGGCCGGCTTGAGCAGATGGTCGGCATGGCAGGGATGCCGATGTCGCAGTTGAGCATTCGCTCGCAGATCTCGTCCGCCATCACCATGATCGTGCAGGTCCAGCGCCTGAGCGACGGCAGCCGCAAGATCGTCTCGATTTCCGAGATCACCGGCATGGAAGGCGAAGTCGTGCAGATGCAGGAGATTATGAAATTCAAGAAAATCGGCACCGATGAAGGTGGGCGGATCCATGGAGAATTCCGCGCCACCGGCATCCGGCCGCGGTTCGTCGAGGAATTTGCCGAACTCGGGATCGAGATCCCTGTGGCGATTTTTGATCCCGGCAAACCGCTGCAAACGGGACCTGTCCAATGACCCTGACTCTCCTTTACGCCGCCGTTTTCACCGCCGCCCTTGTCGCTGTCGAAGCGATCATGCGCAGCTACTTCAAGAGCTCCGAACGACACCGCGCCGTGAACCATCGGCTGAGCTTGCTCGAGGTCAGCGATGATCATCGCAAGACCTATAGCGATATGCTGAAGGAGCGCGGTGCCGGCGGCGGTTGGCGGCAAACCCCCATCACGCAGCGGCTGCTGCAGTTCTACGCCCAGTCGGGAATCAAGTTCGATGCCAGGCGATTTGCTCTCTTCGCGATCGCGGGCGCCCTTTTGACGTGGCTGGCCGTGGGGTTCCTCGTGCCCAGCACTCTGTTCAGGATCCCCGTCTTTCTCCTGATCTGTCTCCTCATCCCGGCGCTCGTCGTCTGGCGCGCCCGGGCGCGCCGCATGCGGAAGTTCGAACTGAAGCTTCCTGAAGCGCTCGATGTCGCCAATCGCAGCTTGGCCGCCGGCCACCCGCTGCCGGCGGCGATTTCTTTGGTGGCACGTGAGATGCCCGATCCGATCGGCACCGAGTTCGGCCTCCTCTCGGATGAGCTCACCTACGGCGTGACGCTGGACGATGCCCTTGTCAACTTGGCGAACCGGGTCGGCGTCGAGGATCTGAACCTGCTTGCGATATCGCTGAGCGTGCAGGCCGGAACCGGCGGAAACCTCGTGGAGATCCTGCAGAACCTTTCGAAGACGCTGCGCGACCGGTATATGCTGAAGGCAAAGGTCAAGGCGATTTCCTCGGAAGGACGCATCACGGCGATCTTCATGTCGGGCTATCCGTTCCTGCTTTACGCGATGATCAAGGCGTTGTCGCCGACCTACTTCGATCCCGTCTGGGATAGCGGCCACGGAACCATGGTGGTGAGCGTGCTGCTGGCCGTCATGGCGATCGGGAACGTCATTCTCTACAAGATGGTCAACTTCGAGTACTGAGGCTGTTATGTCGAGTGAGTATGGAATTTACCTCATCGTCTTCTTTGCAGTGCTGATCTTTTTTACAGCGGCATCGGAATTGTTTTTTCGGCAGCGTGAGGTTTCGGTTCGGGTGTCGAAGAGCTCGGCGGCATCAGGCGAGGAATTCCACCTTGGCGATACGACGATTGCCGATCTCGGTGAGGCGGAAAACCGCCTGATCCGTCGCTATTTCGAGATTACCCGACGTGACACGAATGTGAACTCCACCCAGAACCGGCTGATCCGGGCGGGGTATTTCGCTGCCGGCGCCGTGACTGCCTTCCAGGTGGTTCGCGCGATGGTCTGTATCAGCGTGCTGGTCGCGGCGGTCTGGGCCTTAAACCGGTTCGCGCCTGATATGTCGCAGATAGTGACGCTGATCCTTGCCATGTTTGCTGCGGGCATGACCTTCATTCTGGTCAACATCTATATCGACCGGCGTGGTGCCGCCAAGGAGAGGGAGTACCGCCGCCTCTTTCCCGATTTCATGGATATGCTGATCGTCTGCCTCGATGCGGGGATGAGCATCGAGGCGTCGGCGAACCGTGTTGCCCGGGAATTCGTTGCCAAGCAGCAGGACTTCGGCCTGCATCTCTCGATCATGATGCTGGAAGTGCGGGGCGGCCGGCGATTGCGCGAGGCGCTCGCCAACCTCGCCATCCGCCTGAGGATTGACGAAGCCCGGGCCCTTTCCGTTCTGTTCCGCCAATCGGAAGAGCTCGGGACCAGCGTAACGCAGACGCTGCGGGTCTACTGCAAGGAAATGCGCGACCTCCGGATTATTCGCGCGGAGGAAAAGGCAAACGCCCTGCCGGTCAAGATGCTGCTGCCGCTCGGCGCGTTTCTTTTTCCGGTAAGCCTTATCATCGTTCTCGTTCCCATTGTTATCCGTGTCATCAGTCTTCTCATCGGCATGAAACCCGGCGGTTGAGCCAAGCGAGGTCATATGCAGTATTCGCTCGAACAGAATCGTAAGGATGCCATCATTTCCCTCGATCCGCGTATGCCAATGGCACCGGCAAGCATAGAACAAGCCGGACTGGATCCGTCGTTCCTGCTTCGGCTGGCGTCAAAATGCGCGGCCGAGCAGGACACCACCACGGCATCCCATCTCGCTGACCGAATGAAATTGCCGAAAGTGATCGTCAATATCCTGATCAAGGAGCTCGTGAAACTCGCCTATCTCGAGGCGCGCGGCTTGGCTGGTGAGGATGTAAGATCCGATATTCGATATGCGCTTTCCATGAAGGGGTTCGAATATGCCCACGCGGCGTCGCGTCAATGCCAATATGTCGGCCCGGCGCCGGTGTCGCTGGACGCGTTCTGCCGGCAAGTCGGTTTGCAGTCCATCCATCACGAGCGCGTGACCCCGGAGCGGCTGAACGACAGCCTTGACGGGCTGGTGCTCTCGGATGCCTTGGTCGAAAAGCTCGGCCCGGCCATCAACTCCGGTCGCTCTATCCTGCTTTACGGCCCACCCGGCAACGGAAAGACGAGCATCGCCGAGCGGACGTCGCAACTGTTTCGCCAAACGATCTGGGTGCCCTATGCCATCGAGGTCGGCGGCCATGTCATCAGTTTCTATGACGAAGCAGTGCATCACCCCGTATCGGAGGCTGACACGGAATCCCATCCGAAAGCGGATCAACGATGGATCGAATGCCGCCGTCCGGTGATCAAGACGGGCGGGGAATTGACCCTCGATCAGCTCGACCTCACTTTCAACGAAGGACCGAATGTCTATGAAGCGCCCATACACTTGAAGGCATCAGGCGGCGTTTTCATCATCGACGACTTCGGGCGTCAACAAGTGGCGCCGCAGGCGCTCATCAATCGCTGGATTGTGCCGCTCGAGCGTGGATATGACTTCCTGACGCTGCACACCGGCAAGAAGTTCAGGGTTCCCTTTGACGAATTGGTGGTGTTTTCGACGAATATCGCACCGAAGGACCTTTCCGACGAGGCGGGCTTGCGGCGACTCAAGTATAAGATCTTTGTGAACACGCCGTCGCGTGACGAATATATCAGAATTTTCAAATCCTATGCCAGCAGCACCGGATTGGCTGTGTGTGATCCAGACCTGAACCTGTTCTACGATCGCAAGTACAAAGGCGATGTGCTGGCGTCTTGCTACCATCCGAAATATCTTCTGGATTTCGTCGGTTCTTATTGCGAGTTCAACGGCATAGCCGGAAACGCGTCGTTCGATATGCTCGAACGGGCGTGGGAAGGCGTGTTTACATCGGAGTGATTGCGGGCTTGTCACTGACACGGCGTGTTCCTGGACAATATGTCCAACGCAGATTTGATGACTTACGGGGAGTAAACGAATGACTAGCATTCCGGGCATTGAGGTCGAAGCAGACCGCGCAAAACCAAGCAATTTGCGAGTGATAGAGCAGCGGGGCTCGAAAAGCTCGCTACTCGTCGGTTTGCTGCTGATGCTCTTGCCTGTGAATGCTGGCGTTCTCATCTATACCGCCAAAAACTCAGCCGATGTTCGCGAGAGCCGCGAGACCATCGCCGCGCTTAAGAGGTCCATCGATGGTCTGAGGGGACAAATGGAAAAGCAGTCGGGCAACATCGCGGATAATGCCAAGGCTGACGAAGTCGCACTTATCCGCCAGGGGATGGATGAGCTGCAAAAGACTATGATGAACGAACGGCGAAACGACACAAGTGGTCTTCGGATGGGTTCAGCTTTGGTCCTTAGCGCACCCGGCAAGGAGCCAGCACAATTTTTCGCACCCCGTGCCGTGCCGGCGGAAGCTCAAGCTTCGGATAGCAGCCTTGCGTCCCTCGAAGCCGGGGGCATTGCCGTCAGTGACCTGCCGCGTTACGAGCGCACACTCTCGCCGGAAGGCCAGCTCATCCTTCGGAAGGCCCGGTAAACCCCGCGTTCGCCGAAATCTCCAAAGCAATCGGTGGATGCTGCCAGGGGGCGCCGATGCTCGCAATGCGCAAGGGCAATCTCATCTCGACCCAGATTGTCGATCGCTGCAGGGCCTATCACCGCTGAGCGTAATTTACGCTGTTCTTCATCAATTCGAGATTACGGGCAGTGACTTCGTTTCCGGGATCAAGCTCATAGGCTTTCAGGAAATACCGCCTGGCCGTGCGCAAGTCACCGCGCAACAGGTGAGAATATCCGATATTGTTGTAGTAGACCGGGGTGTTGCCGATCATTCGCGAGAGTTGCTGGTAGGCGCGGTCGGACGTGTCGAAGCGGGCAACCATGTCGGCGGAGGCCGCCAAGCCTAACCAAGCAGCCGGATCCTGCGGAAAAACGTCAACCGCTCGCTTGTAAATGGCATAAGATTTTCCGTAGTTCTTTTCCTGAAACTGCAATTTGCCGGTGGTTATCAACTCGTCGTTCTTATAGAAGGCGACGGCTGAGTCATCCTCAAGGGTCTTTGCACTATCGCCATAAGCAGCCAGGCCATCAGCGCCGGATGACTGGCAACCAGCTAAAATCGCTCCAGTCGCTATCAAAAGCGCAATGCATTTAGTCCCAGCTCTGATCTGCAATATTGGCAATTTGATCCCCATCAGACACTCTTACCTAAGACTCGGATGCGTTCACCGGCGATCATCGTAAAAAAAAGCTAACAACTCAAGAATTTAAGCACATACTCACAAAAAAGCGACAGAGGCGATCTTCGCCGGAACGCGACAGCGTGATAAAAATGCCTGCTATCCAAGGTAGGCATCATCTTCCCCCCGGTGACTCCCTGAGTGGAAATCAATCAACGTCGCCTATCCCCCTCCTCAGGTCAAAGGATGGAACGCCGCATGCGGATCGCTATTTTCACGCTGATGCGACTCGGGCCATCGCTGACTTACGCGACAGCATCGATCTTCGTTCTCAGCATACCGCTCCTGGAAAGCCACGCCTCAAGTGCCTTCGCCTGGTGGCTTTATATGACGATACTTCCGGTCATGCGCGAGCCTATCTATCTGCTTTTGGCGATACCCGGCGTTGGAATTTGGAGCGCCACGGTCCTGTTGATGCTGGCATCGATTTTCGGGATTCGAGTGGCCATGCAGCCGCAAAGACACCGCCGGTCAGGATTCATCCATGCCCATATCGCGCTGATCGCGACCGGTCTAACCATGGTGCGGGGAGCCGTTGCGCAAGCCGGCCTTTCGGAGTTTGCGCTGCCTCAATTTCAACGGGGCGACTGGTCGTTCCTGCCGCTATCCCAACCGCTTGGGACCTTCCTTTTCATATCCGTGTTTTTGGCCTGCATCTGCAGCCATTTAACAGTCATCAAGCGTGCAATATCGGCGTGATAGAAAAGGGTTGAACCGCCCCGCCGGAGGCGCGGCAAGACGCACCTCGAGTTGCGGCAGCGCAGGCAGGACCGGCTCGAGCCAAGGCGCAGGAGAAGCCGAAGCTTGGCGCAGCCGCCTTGAAGATTTTCGGTTTCGCCCGGGTCGCCGCCTTCGGCCTTGCTGTCCATCCTGTCGCTCGCCATGACCTTGAAAATCCTCCGGGACAAGGCCAAGCTCCCATCCCATCGACATCAGCCTTTCAATCCGCGAGGGTCTTTACCACCATGCCCGATACCTACCCACCCTCGAACCTTGCCGCGATCGACGCCGCGCACCACCTGCACCCTTTCGCCGACATGAAAAAGCTGAATGCCGAAGGAACGCGCATTATCCAGCGCGGCGAGGGCGTCCACATCTTCGACAATCACGGCAAAAAATATCTCGACGGTTTCGCCGGCCTCTGGTGCGTCAATATCGGCTATGGCCGCCGGGAGATCACCGACGCCGTGGCCAGGCAGATGAACGAGCTGCCCTATTACAACACCTTCTTTGGCACGACTTCGACGCCGACGACGCTGCTGGCACAGAAGGTCACCTCGCATGCCGGCGAGCGTTTCAACCATGTCTTCTTCACCGGCTCCGGCTCGGAGGCGAACGACACCTGGTTTCGCATGGCGCGTGTCTATTGGAGCGCCGTCGGCAAGCCGTCGAAGAAGATCATGATATCGAGGAAGAACGGTTATCACGGTTCGACCGTTGCCGGCGCCAGCCTCGGCGGCATGAAATACATGCACGAACAGGGCGACCTGCCGATACCGGGTATCGTCCATATCGGCCAGCCCTACTGGTACGGCGAGGGGGGCGATCTCACGCCCGCCGAATTCGGTCTGAACGTCGCCCGCGAGCTCGAAGCGAAGATCGATGAGCTGGGCGAGGAGAATGTCGCAGCCTTCGTCGCCGAGCCGGTGCAGGGGGCGGCCGGCGTCATCATCCCGCCCGAGACCTACTGGCCGGAGATCGATCGCATCTGCAAGGCGCGCAATATCCTGCTGGTGACCGACGAGGTGATCTGCGGTTTCGGCCGGCTGGGCGCCTGGTTCGGCCACCAGCATTTCGGCGTCGAGCCCGATCTGGCGCCGATCGCCAAGGGGCTTTCCTCCGGTTACCTGCCGATCGGCGGCGTGCTCGTCAGCGACCGCATCGCCGATGTGCTGATCAACGAGGTCGGCGAATTCAATCACGGCTTCACCTATTCCGGCCACCCGGTCTGCGCCGCCGCCGCACTCGAGAACCTGCGCATCATCGAAGAGGAAAGACTGGTCGAACGGGTGCGCGATGATATCGGACCCTATTTCGGCAAGGCCTGGGCAGCGCTCGCTGAACATGATCTCGTCGGTGAGGCCGACAGCATCGGCCTGATGGGCGGCCTGCAGCTTGCCGCCGAGAAGAGCACGCGCACCCGTTATGCCAAGCCCGATCAGGTCGGTGCGCTGGTGCGCAACCACGCGCTGGCGAACGGCCTCGTGCTGCGCGCCACCGGCGACCGCATGCTCGCCTCGCCGCCGCTCGTCATCAGCCACGCAGAGGTGGACGAGATGGCGAGGATCACCCGATTGGCGCTGGATTTGGCCTGGAAGGAGCTGAAATCCTGATTCGCTCAGCCCGGCTGATTGACCCAGGCATAGCCGAAACGGTAGCTGTCGCCGCCGCGCCGATAGAAATAGGGCACGTCGATCACCGACGCCTGCGGTGCGGACGCGCCGAGATTGGCCTGCAGCCATTCAGCCATATCAGGCGGAAGCGCTTCGCTTCCCCCCTTCTGCGGGAGGAGCCACACGAGGAGAAGCGGTCGCCGACCCGCAAGATCCGGGTGGAAGCCGGGATAATCGACGGAGAGGACCGGCACACCGGGAATATCTTGCCTGACATTGCCGGCAAGCAAGCTGTCGCCGGCAAGGACCGCCGCCGGTTCGGCCTGTCTGCGCAAGATTTCCAGCATGCCGGCATAAGGCCTGTTCAGCCGCTCGTAATGACCGGTGAAGCGTGCAGTCGCGACGCTTCCGTAAAGGGCCGCCGGCACACCGATCATGATGACGGCGACGATGGGCATAAAACGCCGGAACGCCCTGTCTGTCGCGACGCCTGCCGCCTCGATCTTCAGGCAGAAATAGAGCGGCAGGATGAAGAGCATCGGCACCAGCCAGCGATCCTTGATGCCGGCCGCGCCGCCGAAGACGATCAGAAGCAGAATGCCGGCCAAGAAGACGAGCATCATCCGCTCGAGCAGCCGCGTCCATTCCGAACCGGAGCCGAGTGTCGGACGAAGGCTCCTGCCGAAGACGAGCGCGAATACCGCCGCGGTCAATCCGGCAAAGCTGATGATGGCGAGAGCCAGTGAACTGACGCCCATGGCCACCTGGGTGAGATAGCTCGCATGGCCGCTCGCGGTCATCTTCTCCAGGGTGCGTGCGGTGGCGAAATCGAGATTGTCCTTCAGCCAGAAGAGATGCGGCAGGATGATGACGAGCGCCACCGCTGCCGTCAGCATCAGCCGCCAGTCGAAGATCCGCGGCCGCAGGCGCGCATCCGAAAGCGCGGCAATCAGGGCTGCCGCCGGCAAGATCGCGAAATTATATTTAGCAAGCAGGCCGAAACCGATGCCGATGCCGGCGATGAGATAGGAGGCGAGGCTCGGCTGCTTCAGGCTGCGGATGAAACCGTAGAAGAAGATGCTGGCCGAGAAGAACACGGCGACCGTATGCGTCAGGTCGCGCTGCATCTCGAAAGCCATCTGCGGGATCGTCAGCAGCCCGAGCGTGGTGATCGCCACCAGCGCCTTGTCGCGCAGGATAAGCCGCGCGGTCAGGCCGTAGAGCACGTAGGAGCTGAACAGCAGTAGGTTCTTCACCACCGAAAGGGCGGTTAGCGAGACGCCGGCGAACTGGAAGACCGTGTATTGCAGCCAGTTGTAGAAGGGCGGCTGCGGGCCGTAGCCGGCGGCAAGCCATTGCGAGCGGAAGACCTGTTCGGCCTCGTCGAGATCGAGAGAATGCGAGGTTGCGAGCCGCACGCCGACCTGAAGCACGAAATAGGCCGCCAGCAGGGCAAAGATCCAACTGATGTCGCGACGGTTGCTCTCGGTCATTCTATTTGCTCTCCGGCCGAACCCAGGCGTAACCGAGCGCGAAATTGTCGCCCTGGCGGCCGAAATAATAGGGAAGCGACAGCGAGCCGATCTCCTGCAGCGCGATGCCGGCCGCCGTCAGCGCTGATGAAAACCGCTCCGGCATGATCGCATCGGCAGCCGTCGCCGTTTTCTTGCCGCGCCAGACGATCAGCACCGGCCCCTTGGCCTCGGCATAGGCCGGAATGCCCGGTGCCGGAAAATCCGGGATCACCACCGGCACATCGGGAAATTGCAGCCGCATGTTTCCGCCGATATAGGGGTCGGAAGCGATCACAAGTGCGGGTTGCGCCTGTCGCGTCATTTCGCGCGAAAAGCCCGCCATCGGCACATTCGGCCGGCTGTAGGTGCCGATCAGCCCGGCGCCGACGACACGGAAACCGAGGGCGATCAGCACGCAGGCCATCAGCACCGGCAGCACCGGCCGGAAGCGGCGCAGCCCGGCGGAAAGGTCGAGCCCGGCCGCCTGCATCTTCGCCAGGAAATAGATCGGCAGCACCAGCAGGAACGGGTCGAGCCAGCGCTCGCGAACCGTGGTGGAGCCGGTGAAAAGCACGATGAGAGCAATGCCGGCGAGACTTGCGAGCATCATCCGCTCCATCATCCCCGTCCAGCGGTTGCCCGCCGAAAACGCCCGGACAAAATCCCGGCGAAAGGTGGCGGCGAAGATCAGCACCGGCAGCGCCGCAAAGGCGATGATGGCGACGAGAAAGGCGACAAGGCCTTTGCCGATCCGCACGGCGCCGGCCGGTTCGCTGCCGGCGGCCATCTTGACCAGAGTGTCGGAGGAGGCGAATGCGAGATTGCCCTGCAGCCAGACCGCGTGCGGCAGGACGATGACGAGTGCGACAGTGATCGCCGCCAGCATGCGCCAGTCGAGCGCCCTGCGCCGCCAWTCGGCATCGGGCAGGATGGCGATCAAAGCGACGACAGGCATCAGCGCGAAATTATATTTCGAGATCAGCCCGATGCCGGTCGCAAGCCCGAGCAGGAGATAGCTGCCGATATCGGGCCGGTCGAGCGTGCGGAAGAAGCCGTAGAGAAAAAGCGAGCTGGCAAAGAGCAGCGCCGTCGTGTGGGTCAGGTCCTGCTGGGCCATGTAGGAGACTTGGGGCAGGGTGATCAGCGCCAGCATAGCGACGGCGGCAAGCGCCTGATCCTTCAGCGCCCGCCGCCCGGCAAGGCCGTAGAAGAGATAGGATAGGAACAGCAGGATGTTCTTCGGGACCACAAGCGCGCCGATCGACATGCCCGCCACCGAAACGACGGCATATTGCATCCAGTTGTAGAAAGGTGGCTGCGGGCCGTAGCCGGCCAGCAGATATTGCGAGAAGAAGGACTGCTCGGCCTCATCGAGCTCCAGCGAATGCGGAAGCGCGATGCGTAGCGCGATGTTGAGCACGAAATAGGCTGCAAGCAGCAGGCCTGCGGTTCTGATCGTGCTCGTCACGCGCTCCAGCATCGTGCTGCCGGCTTAGGCTTGGCTTTGATCGTCGAAGATCTGCCGCACGATGTAGTTCGGAGAGGCGTCGTCGCGATAATAGGTGCGCGCGATCATTTCCGCCAGGATGCCGGTGGTGATCATCTGCACCGACGACAGCAGCAGCACGACGCCGACCATCAGCATCGGGCGCGTGCCGATATCGTTGCCCATGATGAACTTGTCGAAGCCGAGATAGAGCAGGATCAGCATGGCGAGCGCGCCGAGACCTAGGCCGAGCGAACCGAAGAAATGCCCCGGCCGCGCCTTGTAGCGCATGAAGAACATCACCGACAGCAGGTCGAGGATGACGCGGAAGGTGCGCGAAATGCCGTATTTCGAAACACCGTGCTCGCGGGCATGGTGGGTGACGGCCATCTCGCCGATGCGCGAGCTCGGAACGACACCGGCGACCCAGGCCGGGATGAAGCGGTGCATCTCGCCCATCAGCTTCACCTGCTTGATGATCGAGGCACGGTAGATTTTCAGGCTGCAGCCGTAATCGTGGAGCTTGACGCCGGTGATGCGGCCGATCAGATAGTTGGCGCACCAGGAGGGGATCTTGCGCAAGAACAGACCATCCTTGCGGTTCTTGCGCCAGCCGACCAAGAGGTCGAGTTCACGCCGTTCCAGCTCGGAGACCATCGAAGGAATGTCCTTCGGATCGTTCTGCAGGTCGCCGTCCATCGTCGCGATCAGGCGGCCCTGGGCCGTGTCGATGCCGGCCTGCATGGCGGCAGTCTGACCGAAGTTGCGCTGCAACTCGACGATCCTGAGCGCCAGCCCCTCGCGTCCGACGTACTTGCGGGCGTTGACGAGCGTCGCATCCGTGCTGCCGTCATCGACGAGGATCAGCTCCCAGCGATGGGGGTAGCTAACCATCGCAGCCACGACACGCTCGATGAGCGGGCCGACGCTTTCCTCTTCGTTGAAAATGGGTACGACCAGCGACAGCTCGAGCGATTGTACCGGGTCATTCGTACCGCGAATGGGCTCTACCGTTGTCTGCAACTTTCATCTCCAAAAGGCCGGACGGCCGAGCAATCTTTAATGCTGCCGCCGCACTTGCGGAAGGCTACTACATGAAGTGTCCGCCGGTTGCCAGCGGGCAATGCCGGTTTCCCGCAATCGGCTGATCTGCCTGGGCGCTATTTCGCGCCGCCTTCCACCCAGGAGTAACCAATGGAGAAGCTGCGTTTGCCGTCACCGAAGAGATAGGGCAGCGTCAGCGTCTTCAACTCTTGCAGATGAATGCCCGATTTGACGAGGTCATTGGCGAAACCGGGGGAAATTGTTGGATCATCTGCGGTCTCGCCGCGCCAGATAACCAGCACCGGCCCCTTCGCGTCCGCATATTCGGGAACCCCTGGACCGGGGAAGAACGGGATCACGACGGGAACATCGGGAAACTCCAGCCGCATGTTGCCGGCCACGAACTTGGTTCCCGCCACGATGAGAACCGGCTTGCGGGTCGCGGTCAATTCAGCCACGTAACCGGAAAAGGGTACGTTCGTTCTTGTATAAGTGCCGATGTATTGAATGCCGACGATCCGGAAGAGAAGGATCGACAGGATGACGACCATGAAGACCGGCAGCACGGGCCGGAAGCGCGCAAGACCGGCGGAAAGATCGAGACCTGCGGTTTCCAGTTTCAGGAAAAGATAGATCAGAAGGACGAGCAGGCATGGGTCGAGCCAGCGCTCGTGGATATCGCTGGCGCCGGCGAAGAGGACCACGCCGACGAAGGCGAGCAGGCTGATGATCATCATCCGCTCGATCACCCGGATCATCGGGCTGGAAGAGGAGAGCGCGCGAAGGAAGTCGCGCCGGAAAGCGGCCGCGATGAGAACGATCGGCAATGCGACGAAGCCGAGGACGGCGATGATGAGAGACAGCAGTCCTTGCCTGATGCGGGGGAGGCCGGCCGGGGCCAGGTGTTCGGCGGTCATCCGCTCCAGCGTCGGCGCAGACGCGCTGGCGAGATTGTCGGGCAGCCAGAGCGCATGCGGCAGCACGATCAGAATGGCAAGGACGGCCGCCGGCAGCAAACGCCAGTCGATGAGACGGCTGCGCCATTCCCGCTCCGGCAGCACGGCAATGAGGGCGGCAAATGGCAGGATGGCGAAATTATACTTCGAGATGAGCCCGATGCCGGTGGCGATGCCGATGAGGAGGTAGCTCCCGATCGTCGGCTGGCGCAGCGTGCGGAAAAAACCGAAGAGGAAGAGCGAGGTCGCAAACAGCAGGGCAACCGTATGGGTCAGTTCGCGCTGCGCCATCAGGCCAACCTGCGGCAGGGTAATCAGGCTCAGCATGGCGACGGCTGCGAGCGAACGGCTCTTCAGCACCTCGCGGGCAGCAAGCCCGTAGAAGAGATAGCAGCCGAAGAGAATGATGTTCTTGGGCACCGAGAGCACCCACATCGATATGCCGGTCACCGAAACGATGGCATATTGGATCCAGTTGTAGAAGGGCGGCTGCGGACCGTAGCCGGCAAGCAGATATTGCGAGTAGAAGGACTGCTCCGCCTCGTCGAGATCGAGCGTATGCGGCAAGGCGATGCGAAGCGCGATGTTCAGCAGGAAATAGGCTGCCAGAAAAATGCTTGCGCTGGTAATGCTTTTGGTAATCCGCTTCAACATCGATCTCCACGTCAAGCCGGCAAGGCGCCATCATTTACCGGTCGGCCGCTCGGATCGTCGGCGTGGAGGCGTTTTCACCACCATCGCCATCACTCCGCCGTTGTGCGCAACCTTCATTTCTCTTAAAAGGCCTGGCGATGGTATCGGCCCATGCCGACCCAAGCGAGGAATGCCTACTACATGAAGACTTCGATCGTTGAAAGCCGGCAATCCTGGTTTATGCGCAATCGCATGACGGTGCTGACGGTCGCCATCGTCGCAGCCTATGGCCTCTTCATCCAATGGTTCTGGGGTTGGCCTGTTATCATCAGGCAGTGGGCCGATGTCGGCGCGGGTCCGGTGATCGGCGCGCTCGTGCTATTGACGAGCACCTATTTCCTGCGCACCTGGCGCATCTATGATTATTTTCCGAACGAAACGGCCGGCCGGTTCGCGGTCCTCTTCCGCGTCACGCAGATCCACAACCTGCTGAACATCATGCTGCCCTTCCGCACCGGCGAGACCAGCTTTCCGCTGCTGATGCGCACCGAATTCGGCATTCCGCTGACGCGCGGAACCTCGGCGCTGTTCGTCATGCGGCTGCTCGACCTGCATGCCCTCCTGGCCGCTGCCGGCATCGGTTTTGCCGTTGCATCAGCCGATCCGGCTGTGGCCTGGTCGCTCTGGACAGCCTTCCTGCTGTTGCCGGTCGCAGCCTTCGCCGCCCGCAAGCCGCTGCTGCGCCTTGCCGCCAGGCTGCTACCGAAGAAAGCGCAGAAATTCGTCGCCGAGATCGAAAACGGCTTGCCGCTCGATGCCATCGCCTTTGCGCGCGCCTGGGCGATGACCATCGTCAACTGGCTGGTGAAGGTGATGGTGTTGGCATGGGCGCTCGGCCTGATGGGCGTGCTGCCAATGGCGGCGAGTTTCGGCGGCGCGCTCGGCGGTGAACTCTCTTCCGTGTTGCCGATGCATGCGCCCGGCGGCGTCGGCACCTATCCGGCCGGCATCACCGCCGGCGCCATCGCCTTGGGAGCATCGAGCGAGCGGCTGGCCCTTGCCGCGCTGGCACAGGCGAGCGTCAATGCCCACCTGCTGATCATCGTCTCGGCGTTGACCGGCACCGCGATCTCACTGCCGCTCGGACGTCGCGGCAAGCTCTGAAATCCGTTTTCGCAGAAACGCCTGCTCCGGCTCCTGCCGGCAGAGCAACAGCGCCGTTTCATAGGCCGCGATCGCCTCTTGATTCCGGCCGAGACGGCGAAGGAAATCGGCACGTGCCGAATGGGCGAGGTGATAGGCCTGCAGCTCCCGGCGTGCCAGAATGGCATCGACCAGTTCCAGCCCCTTTGCCGGCCCTTCCGCCATCGCGATCGCCACGGCGCGGTTGAGCTCGACGATCGAGGAGGGCTGCGCCGCCAGAAGCAGATCGTAATAGAAGGCAATCCGTCGCCAGTCGGTCTCTTCCGCAGCCGGCGCCTTGGCATGCTCGGCGGCGATCGCCGCCTGCAGCGTATAGGTGCCGACCTCTCCCGTCCGCATTGCTTCTGTGAGCAGCGCCAGGCCTTCCGCAATCTTCGCACGGTCCCAGAGCGAGCGGTCCTGATCGGCAAGCAGCACCAGCGATCCCTGCTCGCCGCGGCGGGCGGTGCGACGGGAATCCTGCAGCAGCATCAGCGCCAGCAGGCCGGAGACGTCGGGATGCGGCAGGAGCGCCAGAAGCAGCCGCGCCAGACGTATCGCCTCTGCAGTCAAGTCGGCCCGGACCACGTCTTCACCCGAAGAGGCGGAATAGCCCTCGTTGAAGACCAGGTAGATGACGTGCAGCACCTGGTCGAGCCGCGGCGGCAGCGCCTCGCGGCCCGGCACCTCGTAGGGGATCTTCGCAGCCCGGATCCTGCTCTTGGCGCGCACGATCCGCTGGGCTACCGTCGGCGCCGGAGTGAGGAAGGCGTGGGCGATTTCTTCGGTGGTTAGCCCGCAGATTTCCCTGAGCGCCATCGCCATCTGCGCATCGGCCGGGATGGYCGGATGGCAGCAGGTGAAGATCAGCCGCAGCATGTCGTCCTCGATCGGTTCCATGTCGCCGATGTAAGTTGCGTCGGGCGAGTAGAGGCTGTCCTCGATGTGATGCTGTGAAGCATCGAAACGCGCCCGCCGCCGGATCGTGTCGATCGCCTTGAAGCGCCCCGTGGAAACGAGCCAGGCGAAGGGATTGCCGGGAATGCCGTCCGTTGGCCATGTCCGGGCAGCTGCGGCGAAGGCGTCGTGAAGCGCTTCCTCCGCCCGGTCGAAATCGCCGAGCAGGCGGATCAGCGTCGCCAGCACCCGGCGCGATTGCGTTCGGTAGATCTCCTCGATGACGCGTTCCAAAAGGGCACCTCAGTCCGGCAGGGTCAGCATTCGCACGGGCCTCAGTTCGACGGCGCCGTAACGTGCCGAAGGGATCCGACCGGCAATTTCCCTAGCCTTCACCATATCCGGTGCCTCGATGACATAGAAGCCGGCCAAATGCTCCTTCGTCTCGACATAGGGGCCGTCGGTGGCCGACAGCGTGTTGTTCCGAACGCGCAGCACGGTCGCCGTCTCAGGCATCTCCAACGCATCGGCATGGATCATGATGCCGTCGCGGCGCAGCTCCTCGTCGAAGGCGAAATGCGCTTTGACGAGTTCATCGGTCTCTTCCGATGTCAGCGTGCCGTCGGTGTCGGCGCAATTGTAGATCAGGCAGATGTAACGCATGGCTCAGCATTCCTCCTTGATCGAATAGGCTGGCCGCACTTCGATGGAGCCGTATCGCGCTACGGGAAAAGTGGCGGCGATATCAGTTGCCTCTTCCATGTCTTTCGCCTCGATCAGCACGAAGCCGCCGAGATGCTCTTTGATTTCGGCGAAGGGGCCGTCGGTCGTCGTCACCGCATCGTTGCGGACCCTGACCGTCATTGCCGTCGAAGGTTCGCGTAGCGCCAACGCCACCAGCAGGTGGCCGCTGTCGCGTAGCCTGTCGTCGTTGATGATCGAATCCCGTGTCAGCTTTTCGCCGTCCTCGGCTGAAATGGCACTGATCTTTGCGGTTTCGAACCAGACCTGGCAGAGATATTTCATCGCCGTCTCCTCACGCGTCTTTGCCGAAGGAATGAATGGGTCGCACCTCGATCGCGCCGAGCCTGGCGAGCGGGATGCCGGCGGCAATGCGGATCGCTTCGTTGAGATCCTTGGCCTCGATCAGGATGAAGCCGCCGAGCGCCTCCTTCGTCTCGGCGAAGGGACCGTCCGTCACCGACATCTCGCCGTTGCGCACTCGGACAGTCACTGCCGATTTCGGCGACTGCAGCGCCTGGGCGACGATCATATGCCCGCTTTCGACGAGGTCCTTGTCATAGTTCAAGGAATTGGTGTCGAGTTCGGCCTTCTCTTCTTTCGTCATGGCGTCGAGTACCCCGCCATCGAACCAGACCTGACAGAGATATTTCATCGCGGACAGCCTCCTTGTGAGCGTTTCAATAACCCTGGACGACCGAGCTCCACGCATTTCGACAGCGGCGGCAAAAATCTTTGTGCCGGCCGGCTGTCGAAATCGCAAGGCAGCACTCGACAAGGCTTCATCGAAACCTGTCGAGGAGACCTGTAATGAGCATTCTTGAAATCGCCCTGGCAAGCCACATCTGGGCACGCCGTCGTGAAAAGCGTCAGCTCGTACTCGACGATGCCGATGCGCTGAAGGTTCTTCTGCGCATCGCTTTCGTCTTCGTGGCCTTCACCCTGCTGATATCAGGGCTGAACCTCGCCGCCGGCAGGCCGCAGATGCTGGCAGACGGTTCGTCGCCTGTCGTGACGGGCAGATGAGCAAACGGCCTATTGGAAGGCCGTTTCGAAGAAGCTGCGCAGCTTGCGTGAATGCAGCGCTTCCTTCGGCATGGCGGCAAGCTTCTGGACGGCGCGGATGCCGATCTGCAGATGCTGGTTGACCTGTGTACGATAGAAGGCCGTCGCCATGCCCGGCAGCTTCAATTCGCCGTGCAGCGGCTTGTCGGAGACGCATAGCAGCGTGCCGTAAGGCACGCGGAAGCGGAAGCCGTTGGCGGCGATTGTCGCCGATTCCATGTCGAGCGCGATCGCGCGCGCCTGGGAGAGCCGCTTCACCGGCCCGCGCTGGTCGCGCAGTTCCCAGTTGCGGTTGTCGATCGTGCCGACGGTGCCGGTGCGCATGATGCGCTTCAGCTCGAAACCCTCATAGCCGGTGATTTCGGCAACGGCGGCTTCGAGCGCCACCTGCACCTCGGCCAGCGCCGGGATCGGGACCCAGACCGGCAGGTCGTCGTCGAGAACATGGTCCTCGCGCATATAGGCATGGGCCAGAACATAATCGCCGAGCCGCTGGCTGTTGCGAAGACCGGCACAGTGGCCGAGCATCAGCCAAGCATGCGGACGCAACACTGCGACGTGGTCGGTGATTGTCTTGGCGTTGGACGGGCCGACGCCGATATTGATCATGGTGATCCCGGCATGGCCCTTCTTCTTCAGATGGTAGGCCGGCATTTGCGGCAGGCGGGTGAGGGCGGCATCCGTTTCCGGTGCCTTCGAGCCGGGCAGGGTGACGACATTGCCGGGCTCGACGAAAGCAGTATAGCCGTCGCCGTCCTCCGCCATCATCTTGCGCGCCCAGCTGCAGAATTCGTCGATATAGAACTGATAGTTCGTGAACAGCACGAAATTCTGGAAATGCTCGGCATGCGTCGCCGTATAATGCGACAATCGGGCGAGCGAGTAGTCGATGCGTTGCGCGGTGAACGGCGCGAGCGGCGAGGGCTCTCCCGGCGGCGGGATATATTCGCCATTGGCGATCTCGTCGTCGGTGGTATTGAGGTCGGGCGTGTCGAAGATATCGCGCATCGGAATGTCGACGAATGCGGTCGTCGATGCTTCCACATGCGCACCCTCGCCGAAGGCGAAGTGCAGGGGGATCGGCGTCGTCGATTCCGAGACGATGACAGGAACATTGTGGCTCTTCATCAAGAGCGCCAGCTGCTCCTTCAGGTAATGCTTGAAGAGCTTCGGCCGCGTGACTGTCGTCGTATAGATGCCGGGTGCCGTGACATGGCCATAGGAAAGCCGCGAATCGACATGGCCGAAGCTTGTCGTCTCGATGCTGACCTGCGGATAAAAAGCGCGGTAGCGCGAGGAGATCGGAGCGCCCTGCGCAAGTTCGGCGAAGCTCTTGATCAGGAACGCCGTATTGCGCTCGTAAAGCGCCATCAGCGTCTCGACCGCCTTGGCGGGATCATCGAAACTCTCAGGCTGGAAAGGTGGTGGAGAGGATATTTCGAGGGGCGACAAAGGGGAGATTCGTTTGTTCATGACGCATTATAGAGAGTTGTTTTTGACAAGCAAACGACGCGCGCCGGCGGATTTCGATTTTTTATCCTTTTCCGTGTCGGATTCCAGTTATCGCACCGTAGGCGCGCAGAAGGTGCCGTTTCTCTCCAGGCAGGTATAGCTCGCCCCGAAATGCGACTGCGCCCCGCCGCCACCCTGGTGCACCACGACCGCCGAAAACGTGATAGCGAAGATCGCCGCAAACAGCGTGATGATGCTAAAGCGTCTTGCCAGAATATAGATGTTCATCCCCTTGTCCCCGATACGCAACTCTATCGTGACAATAGTTTTGGCATGCGATGGCTGAACGAGTGCTGAGATGCCGGTTCATCAGCCGTTCAGCTTCCCGGGCAGGCTCGGCTAGGTTGCGGGGAGGATTAGAAGGGGTCGCTGGGCGAATTCGACGCCATTCGACTTCGCCGGCTGGCGTAGCGGAGGAGACCGCAAAGGGCTTCGAGGCATGCCGGCGCGCCGGCATGCCTCAGCGTTTGGGATGATCGTTGCGCCTTCTTATGGCCTCAGAGCCGCGTCCAGGTCTGCGACTTGCAGAGGATCTTCATCACGCAGCCCTGCATCCTCAACGAATTGCCGGAAACCTTGCCCGCGCCGCTATAGGTCTTTTCGGCGGCCGGGTCGGTGATCTCGCCGGCATAGCTGCCGCCGGTTCCCGCCAGTGTGCCGATCTTCCGGCCGGCATATTTACCGGTTTTCAGTGTCACGCAGTAACTGCCGCCGCAGGATGCGATCACCGCCGTATCACCGGCGGCCGTCTTCCAATTGCCGACGATCGGCTCCTGGCATAGTGAACCCATCAAACGAGCGGGGCAAACCCGCCGGACCGCAAGGGCCACAAGCCGCGATAGACGGCAAGGCCCAGAGGTAAAACAGGGTCAGTCATAAACAGGCTAACAGGGATAAAACCGATGGCACGCTTTGAAATGCACAATGCTGAAACGGCCACCATGGGTGGCGACAACAGCGCCGATGTCTTCTGCGAAATGGGTCTGATGTATGCGACCGGCCGCGGCTGCGAAGTCGATCTCGTCTCAGCCCACAAATGGCTGAACATCGCCGCAATCAAGGGCAACGATCGCGCCGCCGAGCTTCGTGCCGACGTGGCCGCCGCCATGGACAAGATGCAGCTCGCAGCAGCGCTGCGCGCCGCCCGCGAGTGGATGACGGTTCACTAAGGAATCGACAAGAGCAGCAATAACAATCTCAAAAAGAGGGGCTGGCGGGGCGCTTTGGACGGGGCCGACGCCGGGAGAACGGAACCGCGACCGGATCCTCCACCGGCCGCGGTTTTTCCGTTTTATCGGCCGATCTCTTTCAGGACCTGCGGCAGCGTCTCTTCGAGCAACGCCATATCCGCTTCCGGCCCGACGCTGACGCGAATGCATCGATTGAGCGGCGCCACGCCAGGCATGCGGATGAAAACCCCGTGCTCCATCAGCCCGTCGACGATCGCCCTGGCATAAGCACCGTCGCGGCCGGTGTCGATCGCCACGAAATTCGTGGCCGAGGGCAGGGGCTCAAGACCGTTCGCCCGGGCGATACCGCCGATCCGCTCCCGCGCCGCATGGATTTTCCCGACCACCTCGACGAGATAGGCCTGGTCCTTGAGGGCGGCGAGCGCTGCGGCCGTTGCCAGCCGGTTCATGCCGAAATGATTGCGGATCTTGTCGAAGGCCTGCGCCGTGCCTGCTGTCGAGATCACGTAGCCGGTGCGTGAGCCGGCAAGTCCGTAGGCCTTGGAGAAGGTGCGGGTGCGAACGACGTTCGGCAGCTCGATCAGCGAGGAGATCGACGGCAGTGAACCTGCCGGCCCCGTTTCGCTATAGGCCTCGTCGAGCACCATCAGTGTCGTCTCGGGCAGCGAACGGGCGAAAGCAACGATAATGTCGGCATCCCACCAACTGCCCATCGGATTATCAGGATTGGCGAAATAGACGAGCGGCGCATTCTCGCGCTTGACGGCATCGAGCAGGCCGTCGAGATCCTCGCGGTCGTTTGCGTAGGGAACGGTCACCAGCCGACCGCCGAAACCGGCGACATGGAAATTGAAGGTCGGATAGGCGCCGAGCGAGGTGATGACGGGCGCGCCCGGCTCGATCACCAGCCGGACGATCTGACCGAGCAATTCGTCGATGCCGCTGCCGATGGCGATATTGGCGGCCGAGACGCCGAGATGGGAGGCTAGCGCTTCCCTGAGCGCGAAGTTCTCCGGATCGTTGTATTTCCAGATATTGCCGGCTTCCTCGCGCATCGCTGCAAACACGGAGGCGGCTGGGCCGAAGCCGTTCTCATTGGCGCCGATGCGCGCCGAAACGGCAAGCCCGCGCTGGCGCTCGATCGCCTCGGGGCCGACGAAAGGGACTGTGGAAGGCAGGGCGCTGGCAAGAGGTGTGAAGCGCGAAAAGGCGGACATGCGACGGCAGTTTCCCGGACATAATGACAATTGGCGAAACAATAGGCCCRGACACGGCCAACGCAAGCAAGATTATTTCCGCAACTGCGGCCTGTTCAGGCCCGGAAGATCGGCGCACGCCGGGCAGCAATTGCTTCCATGTTGCCGACGAGGAAATCGGTGCGGACGACGCGGCGCAGAACCTCGGGGTCCATGATGTTGATGAACCGCACCCCGATGCGTTCCTTATGGCGATAGACCTCGGCGCAGCCGATGCGATAGGCGAGGCCAAGAATGTTGAGATAATAGTGCTTTGGCAGGCCGGCCGTGGTCGAGACGACGAAGGTGGCGCCACCCTGGGAGATATCGATGATCTCTGCGCTTCGCATGGAGACGCCTGTGAGGCACGGCCGGACGGCGACGATGYGGGCTGGCCGTTTGACGCTGAATTCTTCCCAGCGCAGGTCGTAGACGGCGGACTTGACCGTGGCAAGGTGTGTAGCGCGGAGCATAGTCATTCACATTCTCCGTCAGTCAGGACGCATTGGGGGTTTATCTCAATCAAGCTGACCTTGATCTCATTCAGGCTGGCTTGATCGAGCAACTGGTCTTGATCGCAACCAAGGTCACATGAATGTTTTGCACATTCGTCAAACATAAAATTACAATTTTAACGATTTCAAACTTTGTTCCCAAGCGGGACGCCTTCATGTTCATTATCGGGACGCGGTTTCCATTCCGAGCCTCCCGTTTCAGCCAAAAAATCTGACGGTAAGATATCCGCCGGCGGCGGTCAGCGCCGTCAGAGCCGTGCCCCAGGCCATGTCGACCAGGCTCATGACGACTGGCCAATTGCGAAGCGTGGCAAGATTGGTGATGTCATAGGTGCCATAGGCCGCCAGTCCCAGAATGGCACCGTGGAGAAATGCGGTGGCGATCGAGCCTGCCGACAGCGCCGGAAGCACTGCAAGCACAACCACTGCGGCGGCGAAGAACAGGTAGAACAGTGCGCCGACCGCAAGATTGGGCGAGGGCAGCATCAGCCTTCCCAGTTGGTCGCGGTAGAAGTTGCGGGCGATGAGGCCGAGCCATATCCCGTCGCAGATGAGAAGGGTGAGAAAGGCGCCGGCATAGGCGAGCATTGATGTCTTCATTGTCAATCTCCCGAACTTGGCCTTTCTACGCAGCAAGGACCGGCCCGATCGCCGCCCCGTTCGATTTCGGCGCAATTTTCCCGAACTCTTTCAATGGCCGAGCGTTGTGCCTTGACCGATGAAGCACGGCGCGCTTCGAATGACGACAGCGAGGAGTTGAAGATGACTGATGTCAAAATCCCTTGGGAATCATGGGTCGTGGTCTGCGATGGAGCCAAGGCTCTGATCATGCAGAATGCCGGCGATGCCCAACTGGTGAACCTGAAGGTGCTGGAAACCCTGACGCAGCCGAGCGCGCCGGATCGCGAGATTGGCGCCGATAAGCCTGGCCGAACCCATGCTGCAGACGGACTGAGCGGCAGCGCTGTCGAGGAGACCAGTTGGCAGGATCAGGCCGAAGCCGAATTTCTGAAACAGGTGGCGGGAAAGCTCGACGACTTGGTGCAGGAAAAGAAGGCCCGTCGCATCGTCCTCGTTGCACCGCCGAAGGCGCTTGGCACGCTGCGGCCGGCACTCCGCGCCGATACGCAGGCGGTGATCACCGCGGAAGTGGCGAAAGACTATACCAATATGCCGGTCGACGAGATCGAGCGGCATCTCGCCGCCTGAGCCGGCAAGAGCCTACCTATTAGTGAACGCGGGTCGAAGGGCCCGCGTTTTCTTATTCCGCCGCGTCAAGCGGACGGTCTCTGCCCGGCAAACAGCTCTTCATGATCTGCAAAGAGCGCCGCCAGACGGTCGATGACGATCCTGACCTCCGGCCGTTGCCGTTCGTCGTCATGCGCAACGATCCACATCTCGTAAGTCAGTTCGTCGATCACTGGCCCGGCGCGGACGAGCCTGCGCTCCTGATCGCCGATGAAACAGGGAAGCACGCCGCGGCCGGCACCGCCGCGGATGAGGTAAAACAGCATATGCGGCGTGTTCGTCCAGCTGGTGATCCAATAATCCGGCTGCTCGAAAGTCCATTTGTCGGCCGGCGTGACGGCGGTATCGGTGCCAAGCGAGATCCAGTTGCAATTCGTCTCGTCATAACTGGCCGCCTGATAGGCCGCATGCGCCACCTGGACCGAACGGCGGATGGCGACGTTGCCGCTCTCCGGCCGGCTATGGCCAATGGCGATATGCGCCTCGCGGTAAGTGAAATCGACGCCCGTGTCGCGGGTCTTGTAGCACATACGGAAACTGTCCTTCGGCGTCCAGACGTTGGCCAGATGGTCGGCGACGAAGCGCGAGGTCCAGCTGTCGGCGGCCGTCGAGACGATCGGCAGCGTCAGCACCTCGCCGCGCCAGTCGGAGATCGCGCGCGCCGCATCCTGCATCAGCCGGACGCGATCGAGCAACGCCTGCCCATCCTTGGCCAGCAGATAGCCGGTAGGGCCGCGGCTGAACAGCGAGCGCCCCGTCACCCGTTCGAGCGCCAGCATGCGCCGGCCGATCGTCGGCGCGCTGAGTCCAGTGCGGGCCGCCGCCGCCGAAAGCCCGCCGCCTGTCGCAACATGGAAGAAAAGTTGCAGGTCGTCCCAGCTCGCATCTTTCATGGATGAAAACCCCCTTTCTCCGGCGCCTCTACATCGGAAGGGCGCGAAGGCTTAGCTCAAGTGCTCCAGGAAATAGATGGAGGATGAAGCTATGGATCTCAACTGGGTTGTTCTCTTCAGGGAAATCGAAATCCGCAATCGGCGGATCCGCCGCGGTCCCTTGACCGATCCGCTTGCCGACCCGCTTGATCGTCCAGAATGGCGCGGATTTCTCTGGGCCGTTCCGATCATCGCACGTCTCGCCGCAAGACGAAGCGGCGAAACAAAGGAGACGCGCCGCGATGATTCACGGATCGGAAAAAGCCTCAGGTTTCGAAGTTCAATCGCAACACGTGGTGCAGGAATTCCGGATTGATCAGCATGTTGAAGCTGATCGTCACCAATTCGCCTTCGCGTTTGACCACGGTCGCGCCGATCTCGTCATGGATGCCGAGGATTTCGAGGAAGAAATGGCTCGGTATTTCCAGGTTCGGGCTGACTTCGAGCAATGCGCCGGCAAGCGTGATCGTGCGGATCAGGCAGCGCACCTGCGTTCCGGTGCTGAGGTGATGGCCGACGAAGATGATGTTGCCGGGTCTGTCGAGATTGAATTCCCTGTAAGCACGTTCCGGCTTAGGGTGTTCTGTGTCGAGGTGCATCTGAAAGGCCCTTTTAGCCTCCGCTTGTTATACGACAAGATATTAGCGGAAGAATGCTGACACTTGCTGAAGAACATTGGTAAAATTGAATGCTTCTGTGAAACCTGCGGGAAAATCGCATCGATTTCGTGCAGATTTGCCCCAAAGTTGCGCATTCCCCAGCGCATCCGTGCCGTTCTTGACATGTCGGCGGCGTTCGCGCATACAAAGGCCGGTTCGAGGCACCGGCCGCTCGCGGATGAAAATCCATGGTGAAGCCCTCGCGATCATGGTCACGGCCCCTTGTGCATGCTGACTGGCGGCAATGCGAGCTCCCATCCACAGTCGAAGAGCATGCCTTGCGAAGGCTCACGCCATGACGACGACCTATCCTGCCATCGACGAATTGAAGGCTCAGGCCAAGCGCCTGCGCCAGGCGATGAACGATCGCGGCACCCCGCTCACCCACAGTGCTGCCCTGGAAATGATCGCCCGCCAGCACGGCGCGCGCGACTGGAACACGCTCGCGGCCCTGGCGGCAAAGCCCAATGCCGCTCCGAAGACGCCGCTCTTCGTCGGCGCGCATATTCGCGGCCGTTATCTCAATCAGCCGTTCACCGGCGAAGTTCTGGCGCTTTCGGCCCTGCCGGGCGGCGATCTGCACAGGATCACCATCCATTTCGACGAGCCGGTGGATGTCGTCACCTTCGAGAGCTTTTCGGCCTTTCGCCAGCGTGTGAACGCGCAGATCGATGCCGACGGTATCTCGCCGAGGAAGACCTCGAACGGCGTGCCGCATCTGGTGATCGATCTCTAGATTGTTTTTGTCCTTTTGAGGCCGTCCGGATCCGCATGACTTTTAAGCCGGATCGGACCCTGCCTCATATCGCACGGATTTCTCCATGACCGATCTTTCCCAAGGCAATGCTTTTCTTACCGGCTGGCTGCTGGGCGTCTTCATCAAAACGGCGGCACCGATCGTCGCGATCACCACCGTCAACGGCCTGTTCACCGTCGTCGACGCCTATTTCCTCGGCGCCTATGTCGGCCCGGACGCGCTCTCTGCCGTCAGCCTGATTTTCCCGGGGCTGATGCTGCTGATCGCTCTGCAATCGTTGGTCTCGAACGGCATGGCGAGTATCCTCGCCCGCCGGCTGGGTGCCGGCAATCGCGATGGGGCACGTCGGGTATTTGCCGGCGCGCATGCGCTGGCGCTCGCCGTCACCCTCATCCTCAATCTGGTCTACTGGAGCGTGGGCCGACAGATCATCGGTACCGGTGCTGCCGGCAATGCCACTGTTGCCCAGGGCGCGATGCTGTTCATGGGCGCGATGATCGCTTTTGCGCCGATCAGTTTCTTCCTATCGCTGCATCTCGACGCATTGCGCTGCGAAGGCAAGATCGGCTTCATGACGCTGGTGACGCTGTCGGCCTCGCTGCTCAATATCCTCGCCAATTGGCTGTTCATGGCTGTGATGCATTGGGGCGTGCTCGGTTCGGCGGTCGGTTCCATCGCGTCGCAATTCGTCTGCCTAGCAGCGGTGCTCGCCTATCGCTGGCGCCGGCCGGCGGCACTAAGACCTTTCCCGGGGTTGGCTCTCGCCGAATGGCGCGGCATCGTCGCCTTCGGCGCGCCGATGAGCCTCGGTTTCATCGGCATATCGCTGGCCTCGGCCGCCATTCTAATCAACGTCTCGCTCTGGAGCGCGCATGACTATGTCGCGACGGTGGCCGCCTACGGCATCATCACCCGGATCATGACCTTTACCTATCTGCCGCTGCTCGGACTCAGCATCGCCCTGCAGACGATTGCCGGTAACAATCACGGTGCCGGCCTCGGGCTCCGCGTCGGCCGCAGCCTGCAGATCGCCATGCTTGCAGCACTCGTCTATTGCACACTGGTGGAGATCACCGTCGAATTGCTGGCTAGCCGCCTCGGTGCGGTCTTCGTCACCGATCCCGCGATCATCGCCGAGGTCAGGCGAATTCTGCCCTGGACGATCGGCGCCTATTTTCTCTTCGGGCAGATGCTGATCCTGTCGTCCTATTTCCAGTCGATCGGCGATGCGCCGCGCGCGGCGATCTTCGGTCTGTCGCGGCCCTATCTGCTCACCCTGCCGCTCACCTTCCTGCTGCCCTTCGTCTTCGGCGAACAGGGAATCTGGATGGTGCCGGTCTTTGCCGAGGCAGGCATGTTCATCCTTGCTTTCCTGGTGCTGTCGCAGAACGCGAAACGCCGCGGCTGGCGCTACGGGCTTCTGCCCGTCTAGAGCAATTCCAACAAAAGTGCGCAGCGGTTTTGTGTCCGGAATTGCGCAAGGAAAAGCCGCGCTCCGGAGCGCGGCTTTTGTCGATTGTCGGCTATTCCTTGCCATTCGAAGCGGCCGATGTCGCAGCTTCCGCCTCATTCAACGCCTCGGCGCATTCCTGGCAGCAGACTTCGACAGTCTTGCCGCCGAGCTTGACGGTGATGGTCTCCGTGCCGAGTTCGCAGTCGCAGGCAGCGCATGTAGTCTTCTTCATCTGGTGATCCTCCTGTTGGTCGTCCCCGGATCGGGACAGGCTCATAAGATCATCGAAGACCGCATTGCCGCTGTCGAAATCTTTAGCGATCGACCCCGCATAATTCCTTAAATCGTGATCGATTCAAGGCATTATGCGGGGATTCAAAGTGCTACAGCGTCCTTTGCGCGTCTGAAAAGACGCGCGGCGCTGTAGGCTTTCACCTGCGCCGCAGCTGCGCCGAACGCTGGAATTCGGCCGGAGTCTGCCCGAAGGACTGCTTGAAGGAAGCGCTGAAATGGCTGTGGCTGGAAAAGCCGAGATCGAGACCGAGCGCGGTCAGATCCTCATACTGGCCGAGCAGATCGAGTGCACGGGCAAGCCGCAGCCGCAATTGGTAGCGGTAAAGTGGCGTCGCCTCGACCTGTTGGAAGACCTGGGTGAGGTAAACCGGCGAGACGCCCACTTCTGAGGCGATTTCTGAAAGTGTCCAGCGCCGCGCGAGATCGGAGGAAAGCACCAGCTTTGCCCGGTCGACGAGTTTCTGCCGGCCGGCGCTGGCGCCCGCCGCATGCGATGTGCGCTCGCCGAGCGAGCGGCGCACCAGCGTCAGCGCCAATATTTCCGCTTCCAGCGTTTCGGCGACGTTGCGGCTGAGACCATGACGCAGGAGCGCGACCAGCGCCTGCGCGCGTGGATCGATCCGCCGGCGCTGGCGGCGGAAGGAAAAGACCTCGCCGGGCTGCGCCTGCTCCTTCGGCGTAAGCTCTTCGAGCATGGTCTGGTCGATCGCCAAATCGATGCAGGCGTCGCCACCCTCGATAGGGTGGCTGATTCGATATCCCTGGCCGGCATTGAAGAACAGGACCTGATTGGCTTCGGCCACCGTATCATTGCGGCCGACATGCCGCATGAAGACGCCGCGATAGGGATAGACGAGGCTCGTCCTGTGGGCGCATTCCTCGTCGCYCCTGTGGCGGCATTCGCCATTGCAGACGATGTCACGAATGGTGACCGTCTTCGTTTTCAGGAGCGGTGCTGTTGAAAACTGGGACATTGCATCTTCCAGGTCAGACAGGCCGCCCGATGAGGCGACCTGGCGGCACAATATCACGCTTAAGTTTCAGTAGCGACTATAGACGTGGACGTCGCTTTCCGTCTGCCCCCTGGAAAGGCCGATATCCTTCAGCTGTTCGTCGGAAAGCTCCATCAACGCATTGCAGTTGCGCCGTTCGTTCATTTTGCGCGCCAGCCACTGTGCTGCGGTGACTATAACAAGGAACAGGCCGGGCCGCATATTGCGGGCCGAGATTGTGGAATTCGAGTTATGCATTGTGATCCTCCATCCGTGTTTGGATGGAGGCAGTGAACCATCAGCGGCAGTTTCGCGCTGTCAGATTATTTAGCGATCTGAGGACGCCTTCACGCCTTCAGCAGCCACTCATGCTCGGCGGCATTGTGGAATTTCCAGATCCGCTGCGGGCCGGCCATGACGTTGAGGTAATAGAGATCATAGCCATGGCAGGCAGCGCAGGGGTGGTAGCCCTTCGGCACCAGCGTCACATCGCCGTCCTCGATCGCCATCGCTTCGTCGAGCGAGCGGTCGTCGGTGTAGACGCGCTGGAAGCCGAACCCCTGCGGCGGGTTGAGGCGATGGTAATAGGTCTCTTCCAGGAAGCTTTCGTTCGGCAGGTCGTCCTGGTCGTGCTTGTGCGGCGGATAGGAGGAGGTGTGGCCGCCTGGCGTGATCACCTCGACGACGAGCAGCGAATGCGCCGAGCTGTCGTCTTCCGGCATGATATTGTTGACATAGCGCACGTTCGTGCCCTTGCCGCGCGTCACCTGCGGATGCGTGCCGGGCGGGATTGCCTTTGCCTGATAGGTACCGCCGCCGGGCGCCGAGCAGACGGCGAGTTCCAGATCGGTCTCCGCCGTCACCGACCACGTCGATTCCATCGGGATGTAGAGCGCATGCGGCGCACCATCGAACGGGCTCATGCGACCGCCGAGCGTGCCGAAATCCTTGGTGCCGGCAGATGCCTTGCCCTTGCCGGTTACCCAGACGAGGCAGACTTCGCGATCGCCCGTCTCTCCCGAAACGGTCTCGCCCGGCTTCATCCGATGCAGATCGAAGCCGACATAGGTCCATCCGGCATTTTCCGGAGTGACATGCGTGACACGGCCGCGCGTGCCGGACGGTTTCACCTTGAGATTTGGCATTGGTGTTTTTCCTCGTAAGTTGGCGGGTGCGGCTCCCTCATCCGGCTGCCGCCACCTTTCTCCCCGAGGGGAGAAGCGACATGCCGCGCCCTTTCCGTTCCTCTTCTCCCCACCGGGGAGAAGCTGCCCGGAGGGCGGATGAGAGGGCTTCTTGCTCCAGCGGTCCGGAAAGGCGAGCCCCTTGTGGGAGGACGCCCGGACAACCAGGCTTTACGACCCCTTGGGGAAGCCTTCCGTTTCCACGGTATAGCCAGCAGCCGTCATGACGCGCATCAACTCGGCGTGACCGATCTCGGCCATCTTCTGCGGCGGGGCCTTGCGCGGATCCTGTTCGGCCTCGACGACGAACCAGCCTTCATAGCCGTGATCGGCCAGCCGCTGGACGATGGCACCGAAATCGAGCGAGCCGTCGCCCGGCACGGTGAAGGCGCCAAGTGCCACCGCATCGAGGAAGGACTGCCGGCTGCGGTCCAGCCCATCCACGACAGGCTTGCGGATATCCTTGACGTGAACATGGTTGACACGGGCGTGGTGGTTCTCGATGGCGCGCAACACGTCGCCGCCGGCAAAAGCAAGATGTCCGGCATCAAGCAGCAGCGGAATACCTTCGCCCGAGTAACGCATGAAGGCGTCGAGTTCCGGCTCGGTTTCGACGACGGCGGCCATGTGATGGTGATAGGAAAGCGGCATGCCCTGCTCGGCGCACCATTCCCCGAATTCCGTGACACGGCGCGCATAGGCCTTCATCTCGTCATCGGAGAGGCGCGGCTTGGTCGCGAGCGGCTTGGAACGGTCGCCCTGGATCGAGCAGCCGACTTCGCCATAAACGATGCAAGGCGCATTGACCGCCTTGAACAGCGAGATCATCGGCGCGATGCGGTCCTTGTTGGCGGAAAGCTCCTCATTGACCAGCGTGCCGGAGAACCAGCCGCCGCATAGCGTCACGTCGGCGGCGCGCAGGATCGGGAGCATCTCTTCCGGATTGCTAGGGAAACGGCGGCCTTGCTCCATCCCGGTAAAGCCGGCACTGCGCGATTGCCGCAGGCATTCCTCGAGGGACACATCGTCGCTGAGTTCAGGAAGATCGTCGTTCCACCACGCGATGGGCGACATGCCAAGTTTGGCCTTCATCAACATTCTCCTTAAAAGCATTGCGGAAGAGCGGCTCCGCTCTTCCGAAAAATGACGGCGATAATTAGCCGATGCGCTGGGCGGCGCGTGCTTCGACGTAGCCCTTGCGCGCTTCGTTGACCTGTTCGCGCGAGCTGACCTCAGGCACCACGACATCCCACCAGTGGCCGCCGGCCTCCGTGGTAACAAGCGGATCGGTGTCGATGACGAAGACCGAGGTCCGGTCGTTCTTCTTCGAGTCGGCGATCGCCTGCTCCAGCTCGGCGATCGAGGCGACCTTGACGGCGATGGCGCCCATGCTTTCGGCATGCGCCCGGAAATCGATCTCCGGCATCACCTCGTGATAGGAGTCCTTCAGCAGATTGTTAAAGTTGGCGCCGCCGGTTCCCATCTGCAGCCGGTTGATGCAACCATAACCGCGATTGTCGAGCACGACGATATTGAGCTTGAGGCCAAGCATGACCGAGGTGGCAAGCTCGGAATTCATCATCATGTAGGAACCGTCGCCGACCATGACGACGACATCCCGTTCAGGATGCGCCATCTTGGCGCCGAGCCCGCCGGCGATCTCGTAACCCATGCAGGAAAAGCCGTATTCCATGTGATAGCTGCCCGGCGCCGTCGCCGGCCAGAGCTTGTGCAATTCGCCGGGAAGGCCGCCCGCAGCGCAAAGCACCGTCGTATTCTCGCCGCCGAGCGTGCGAGCCACCGCGCCGATCACTTGGGCATCGGAGGGCAGGGCGGCATTGGTCGTCGCCATCGCCTTGGCAGCGGCCTCCATCCAGACCTTCTTCTCCGCAGTCGCCTTCTCGGCGAGTGCGGCCGGCGCCTTCCAGCCCGAAAGCCCTGCCGAAAGCGCCTTCAACCCTTCGCGGGCGTCAGTCACCAGCGGATGGCTGTCGTGCTTCACTGCGTCATAGGCGGCGATGTTGAGGCCGATCATCTTCAGGCTGTCGTTCTTGAACAGCGCCCAGGAGCCGGTGGTGAAATCCTGGCAGCGTGTGCCGACGGCAATGACAAGATCCGTCTCTTCGGCGATCGCATTGGCCGCCGACGTGCCGGTGACGCCGACCGAGCCGAGCGCCAGCGGATGGGTCTCGTTGATCGCCGACTTGCCGGCCTGGGTGGCGACGACGGGAACGCCATGCGCCTCGGCAAAGGCAGCAAGCTCCTTCGTCGCCTGAGAGTAAAGCACGCCGCCGCCGGCAACGATCACCGGCTTCTGCGACGCCTTGATCAGTGCGATGGCATTCGCCAGCTCGTCCGCATCCGGCTGCGGCCGGCGGGTCGTCCAGACTTTTTCATCGAACAGGCTTTCCGGATAATCGTAGGCTTCTGCCTGGACGTCCTGGCAGAGCGACAATGTCACCGGGCCGCAATCCAGGGGGTCGGTCAGGACCTGCATGGCGCGCTTCAGCGCCGTGATGATCTGCTCGGGTCGGGTGATGCGGTCGAAATAGCGCGAAACCGAACGGAAGGCATCATTGGCTGAAACCGTGCCGTCGCCGAAATCTTCGATCTGCTGCAGCACCGGATCCGGCGCGCGGTTGGCGAAGACATCGCCCGGCAGGAAGAGAACGGGAATACGATTGACATGCGCCACGCCGGCGGCCGTCACCATGTTCAGCGCGCCGGGGCCGATCGAACTCGTGCAGGCCATGAAGCGCGTGCGGAAATTCGCCTTGGCATAGGCGATCGCGGCATGCGCCATGCCCTGTTCATTGTGGGCGCGATAGGTCGTCAATTCGCCGCGCACCTGATAGAGCGCCTCGCCGATGCCGGCGACGTTGCCGTGACCGAAGATCGCCCAGACGCCACCGAAGATCGGCACCTTTTTGCCGTCGACGATCGTCATCTGTACTTTCAGGAAATGCGCGACGGCCTGCGCCATCGTCAACCGTATCGTCTTGCCCATCGGGTCCTCCCGGACTTTTGACTCTCTATCTGTTTTCCCCTTCCCAACTCCTCTCCACGAGGGGAGGGGCTAACCTGCCGGGCTCTCTACATTCTCGCCGCAACGTCTTGTCCAAAAGGACGCTCGTTCACGGCGTGAGGTAGTGCCCCAAGTTAAGTCCCTCCCACCTTATGGGGAGGGGTTGGGGAGGGGTCTCAATTCGGTTTCTACTGATGTCCGCGGGTCTTCAGCCACGCCTCCGTCAGTTGCCGGAATCGACCGGCCATGTCGGCGATCGCCTCCTCGTCGTTCATTTCGCCCGAAAGCCAGGCGCGTGCCGGATCGGCAAAGATCGTTCGGCCGACGGCGAAACCCTTCACGGAGGGAGCCGCCAGCGTCGCCTCGAAGCAGGAGATCAGCTCGTCGGCGGGCGCCTCGAGCCCCAAGAGCACGATACCGCGGCACCATGGATCATTTTTGGTGATCACCGCATCGATCTTTTTCCAGGCTTCACGGGATGCCTGCGGCTCGAGCTTCCACCAGTCTGGCTTGATGCCGAGCGCATAGAGCTCCTCCAGCGCGGTCGCAATGGTATCGTCGGTGAGCGGCCCGTTCTTACCGGCGATGATCTCCACCAGCAGCTCGCGCCCGACTTTGCGGGCAGCCTCGAACAGCGTGCGCAGCTTCTCCTGCTGCTCCGTCTTCAATTCAGCCGGATCATCGGGATGATAGAAGCACAGGCACTTGATGCAATGAGCGAGCGGCCATTCCACCAGCTGCGAGCCGATATCCTGGCTGAATTCGAAGCGCAGTGGCTTCGAGCCAGGCAATTCCACCGGCCGGCCGATCCAGGAGAAATTCTTCGTCGCCGCATCGAAGAAGGCGTCGCGGCCGAAACGTTCGTCGATCAGCATGCCGTAGCCGTCGCGGCCGTTCGAAACCCGCGCCGCTGCCGCGACTGCCAGCCGCTTGAAGGCGACGATCTTCTCGTGGCCGACGCCGAGTTCATCGGCGACGCTGACGAGCTGCGAACGATGGTCGATCGCCAGTGCCATCAAAAGCGGGATTTCGCCGCGCCGGGTTGATGCCCAATGAATATGGTTGATCTCCTCGTCCTTGCGCAGCGCCCGATGTTTGCTGCCGGTCGTCAGGAAGAAGTCGAGTTCCGCCCAGGTCGGATATTCCGGCGAGCAGAGCAGTCGGGAGACCGCGAAGGCGCCGCAGGCATTGGCCCAGGTGGCGCAGGTCTTCAGAGGCTCGTCGCGCAGGAAGCCGCGCAGGAAGCCGGACATGAAGGCGTCGCCGGCGCCAAGTACGTTGAAGACTTCGATCGGGAAACCCTGACCGATGATGCCGGCTTCAAGATCGTCGGCGATCGGCCCGTCATAGACGATGCAGCCCATGGCGCCGCGCTTGAGCACGATCGTCGCCGGCGAAAGGCGGCGGATCTCCTTCAGCGCGCCGAGCACATCGTCGGCGCCGGACGCGATCAGGATTTCCTCTTCGGTGCCGACGATGAGATCGCAATCCGGCAGCGTCTCCTTCATCTTCGAGGAGACCCGGTCGGATTTCACGTAGCGCTCGAAGCCTTCCGCATGGCCGGCAAGGCCCCAGAGATTCGGCCGGTAATCGATGTCGAAGATCACCTTGCGGCCGTTCGCCTTGGCGATGCGGATCGCTTTGCGCTGGGCGGCCTCGGTATTCGGCCGCGAGAAATGCGTGCCGGAAACGAGAACGGCGCGCGACGATCTGATGAAATCTTCGTCGATATCGCCTTCATCGAGCGCCATGTCGGCGCAGTCCGACCGGTAGAAGATCATCGGCGACACGCCCTCGGCCTCGACCGCAAGCAGCACCAGCGCCGTCAGCCGCTCCTTGTCGGTGACGATGCCGTCTGTCGCCACACCTTCGCGCGCCGACTGCTCGCGGATGAAGCGTCCCATTTGTTCGTCGCCGACGCGGGTGATGAGGCCGGATTTGAGGCCGAGCCGTGCCGTGCCGATGGCGATATTGGCCGGGCAGCCGCCAACGGACTTGGCGAAGGAGCCGATATCCTCCAGCCGCGAACCGATCTGCTGGCCGTAAAGATCGACCGAGGAACGGCCGATGGTGATCACATCAAGCGCCGGCTCCGGCTGTGAACCCGGATTCGATTGTACCATGATGTCCTCCCGCTAGATTTTGCGCGGCTTCCAGTGCCTGCGAATTTTCAATAATGAAACATTGGTTCCGATATTTTGTCAATTCGGAATGTTTATTCCATTTTGCCTTTTACAGGTTTCGACTGTTGATGCTTGCGCCGGCGCTCGGCAATTGCAACCGGCAGTGCCATGGTGAGCGCCATCGAGGCCGAAAGCGAGCGGAAGCCGGCGAAATCGGCTTCCGCCACCTCGAACCAGTGCGTGGCGCAGGCGGCAAGCGGCGAGAAAGCCGAATCGGTGATCGCGATGACGGGGACGCCGCGGTCGGCAAGCTCCTGGCTCTGGTTGAGGCTATCGGCCGCGTAGGGCGAAAAGCTTGCCGCGATCGCCGCATCCTTCGGTGTTGCGAATTGCACCATCTCAGGGTCAACGCCGTTTGGCGAGGCGACGATCTGGTGGCGGATGTTGAGCTTGGAAAAAGCGTAGGTCATGTGCGCCGTCAGCGGATAGGAGCGCCGTTTGGCGATCAGATAGATCGTCTCGGCGTTAGCCAGGATATTCACGGCTTTGGTGAAAGTATCGCTCTGCACCGTCGCCGCCAGCCGATTGACCGACTGGTTTGCCGCGGCGATGAAGCCGGAGAGCAGATTGGCGTCCTCATCGTCGCCGCTCGATTGCTCCAGCGTGACGAGGCGCTCTTCGTAGCTTAGCGTCCGGTCGCGCAATCTTTCGCGAAAGATGCTCTGCAGGTCGGAAAACCCTCCATAACCCAGATGATGCGCCAGGCGCACCAGCGTCGAGGGCTGGACGTCGGAGGCGGCCGCGATGCTCGCCGTCGTGCCGAAGGCGATCTCGTCGGGATTGCCGAGGGCGAAGGCGGCGACCTGCGCCAGCCGCTTCGGCATGTTCGCCTTGCGCTCGATGATGGTACTGCGCAGGCTTTCGAAATCGCGCGGTACGCGCGCGTGCCTCTGAGGATCGTTATCCATGCTTGCAGCTCGGGAGATGAAACAAATATTCCATATTATCGAACATAAACGATTTCAAACGGCACGGCTAATTGTTTTTAATCCCCTGTAATTGAAGGCTTTTGAACAGTTCCATTCGGGAATGGCGCAGAAATGCTTGTGATAGGTCCCTTGTCAAAATGATCCAAATATTCCAAAAATCCGCGCGCAGCTCTGGAGGAGACGGAAATGAAGCCACTCGGCATCGGTTTGATCGGCACCGGTTATATGGGCAAGTGMCATGCGCTGGCGTGGAATGCGGTAAAGACGGTGTTCGGCGATGTCGAGCGTCCGCGTCTTGTGCATCTGGCCGAAGCCAATGCCGGGCTCGCTGAGACTCGTGCCGGTGAATTCGGTTTCGAGAAGGCGACGGCCGACTGGCGGGCGCTGATTGCCGACCCCGAGGTCGACGTCGTCTCCGTCACCACGCCCAATCAGTTCCACGCCGAGATGGCGATTGCTGCCCTTGAGGCCGGCAAGCATGTCTGGTGCGAAAAGCCGATGGCGCCGGCCTATGCCGATGCCGAGCGCATGCTGGAAACGGCGAAGCGATCCGGCAAGGTTGCCGCTCTTGGCTATAATTACATTCAGAATCCCGTCATGCGGCATATCAGGACGCTGATTGGCGAGGGCGCCATCGGCACGGTCAATCATATCCGCGTCGAGATGGACGAGGATTTCATGGCCGATCCCGATGTCTTCTTTTATTGGAAGAGCGAGCTTTCCGCCGGCTACGGCGCGCTCGACGATTTCGCCGTGCACCCGCTGTCGCTGCTCTGGTATCTCTTCGGCCATGTGGAGGCCGTCATAACGGATATGGTAAAACCCTATGCCGACCGCCCGCTGGGCGAGGGTGGTCGCCGTGCCGTCGAAAACCACGATGGCGCCAACGTGCTGATGCGGCTTGGCGGCGGCATCTCAGCCGTGTTGATGGCGAATCGCGCCGCCTGGGGTCGTAAGGGCCGCATCGCCCTGCAGATTTTCGGCTCGAAAGGCTCGATCGTCTACGATCAGGAGCGCATGAACGAATTCGAACTCTATCAGGCCGAGGGTCGCGGCTCCGAACAGGGTTTCCGCAAGATACTGGCGGCACCCGCTCATCGGCCTTATGATCGGTTCATTCCAGCGCCCGGCCATGGCCTCGGCTTCAACGATCTGAAGATCATCGAATGCCGCGAGCTGATCCGGGCAATTTCAGGCGGACCGTCGTCGATCGTGACATTCGAAGACGGTCTCAGGATAGAGAAGTCGGTACATGCCATGGCACAGTCCTTCCACGAGCGCCGCTGGATCGAGATCGCCTGAATGTAAGAGGCCGCTTTCCGTTGACGGCGCACGGGCTACTGCATAATCCCTGAAATCGAAATCGATTTCAGGGATTATGCAGAAACTCAAAATGCGACAGCGTCGTTCGCGCGTCTGAAAGGCGCGCGGCGGTGTAGGGGATAGGCCTTGGCGTGGTTGTCGGGCGCAGCTTCAGGAGTGAGATCGTGACGGATAGACTGGTGATCATCGGCGCGGGACAGGCCGGTTTCGCATTGGCGGCCAAGCTGCGTGCGTTGAAGGATACGCGCCCGATCACCCTCATCGGCGCGGAAGACGTCGCGCCCTATCAGCGCCCGCCGCTTTCAAAGAAATACCTGCTCGGCGAAATGGCCTTCGACCGCCTGCTGTTCCGTGCCGAGCATTGGTATGCGGACAATGACGTCGACCTTCGCCTGTCGACCTGGGCCGAGCAGATCAAGCCGGACAGCAAGCAGGTTCTGCTGCAGGACGGCTCCGTTCTTGACTACGGCACGCTGGCGCTGGCCACCGGCTCGACGCCGCGCCGGCTGCCGGCCGCAATCGGCGGCGATCTCGAAGGCGTCTATGTTGCCCGCGACAAGCGCGATGCAGACCTGCTTGCTGACGAGATGCGCCCCGGTCGCCGCGTCCTCATCATCGGCGGCGGTTATATCGGTCTCGAGGCGGCAGCCGTTGCCCGCCATCGCGGCCTGGAAGTCACCGTCATCGAGATGGCCGACCGCATCCTGCAGCGCGTCGCGGCGAAGGAGACCGCCGACATCATGCGCAGGATTCACGAGACCCATGACGTGGTGATCCGCGAGAAGACAGGGCTCAAGCATCTGGTCGGCAAGGATGGCCGCGTCACCGGTGCCGCACTTTCCGACGGATCGGTCATCGACATCGATTTCGCCGTCGTCGGCATCGGCGTCGCGCCGAACGACCAACTCGCCAAGGAAGCCGGCCTCGAGGTCGCCAACGGCATTGTGGTCGACGAATTCGCGCGCACCTCCGATCCGGCGATCTTTGCGGCCGGTGATTGCGCCGCACTTCCCTGGGAGGGCGGCCGCATCAGGCTCGAATCGGTGCAGAACGCCGTCGACCAGGCCGAAGCAGCGGCGGCCGTCATCGCTGGCGGCAGCGAGCCTTATGCGCCGAAGCCGTGGTTCTGGTCCGACCAGTATGACGTCAAGCTGCAGATTGCCGGCTTCAATCTCGGCTATGACGAGACGCTGCTGCGCCCCGGCACCCGCGAAGGCGCCCATTCGGTCTGGTACTTCAGGGAAGGCCGGCTGATCGCCGTCGATGCGATCAACGACGCGAAAGCCTATGTGACCGGCAAAAAGCTGCTGGAATCCGGGACCAACCCCGATAAAACGATTCTCTCCGACCCCTCTGCTGACCTCAAGAGCCTGCTCGGCTGAACTCGGCTTCCTCATCACGAGAACGAAGCGCGATCAAATTCCGCGGATCGCGGCAGGAAATGTGCTCTGTTTGCGTAACCGGCCGAAATGGCAGCCGCTGCATTTCTTCTGGTGAAAACTCAAAAAACCCTTGCATTCACAGATCGGTCGCCATAGTTAGGCCGCACCGGAGAGGTGGCCGAGTGGTCGAAGGCGCTCCCCTGCTAAGGGAGTATACGTCAAAAGCGTATCGTGGGTTCGAATCCCATCTTCTCCGCCATTCCGATTTCCTGAGTGTGCGTCGATCGTTAGTTTCCGGCAGGGAATCACGTTCGCTTAGTCGGCTAGACCGGCGACGAAAAATCTCTCTGCCTTGAGCAAGAGAATCGCCTGCGGGAATCACCTCCCGCGCTCAAGCCACCGGCAGGTGGCGAAAGTGGATCGGTGCACGTCCGGTTACGCTTTCGGCAATCCTGAATCCCCGCAAGAGCCGCATTTTGTCAAAAAAGTGTCACGAAAGTGTCGCAGAGCGCATGTCCAATTCTTTGTTGGCTGGACCTAAGCCTCCGCAAAATCAGGGTTTTCTTAACAAAGCATAAAGGAAATCGAGGTCGGTTGCCCGACTTGTGTCCTTTCAGCAACAGAATGTCGGGAAGGCTCCCTCAAATCCCCCATCCGAGTAAGTTGGTGATTGCGTGACGGCTTCCGTCTTGTATTTTCAATCTCGGAAGCAAGGGCGACTGATCGTCCACTTCTTGAAACACGGGGATGGGGCAGGGAACGCTGCTCAGCGAAAGATCCCAAACCCGATCGAAACTTTGAATTGGAGGTCATTTATGAACATCAAGAGCCTTCTTCTCGGCTCCGCTGCTGCTCTCGCAGTAGTTTCCGGTGCTCAGGCTGCTGACGCTATCGTTGCTGCCGAACCGGAACCGGTTGAATATGTTCGCGTCTGCGACGCCTACGGCACCGGCTACTTCTACATCCCGGGCACTGAAACCTGCCTCAAGATCAACGGTTACATCCGTTTCCAGGTTAACGTTGGCGAAGACGTCGGCGGCGATTCGGATTGGGATGCTGTCTCCCGCGGTCAGGTTCAGTTCACGGCCAAGAGCGACACCGAATATGGTCCGCTGACCGGCGTCATCGTCATGCAGTTCAATGCTGACAACGCCACGGTTCAGACGTCCAAGCTCGACTCCGCTTACCTCGACATCGCCGGCTTCCGCGCCGGTCTCTTCTACAGCTGGTGGGACGATGGTCTCTCTGGCGAAACCGACGACATCGGCTCGGTCGTAACGCTCCACAACTCGATCCGCTATCAGTATGAAACCAGCGATTTCTACGCTGGCATCAGCGTCGATGAACTGGAAGACGGCGTTTATCAGGGTGACGTGGATCCCGTCACCGGCCTCCTTGTTCCGAACGATGGTCCGAACAATGTCGGCGTTGCCGTTGGTATCGGTGGCAAGGCTGGTGCCTTCAGCTACCAGGTCACTGCCGGCTGGGACGTCGACAACGAAGACGGCGCTGTCCGTGCAATGGGTACGGTTGACATCGGTCCCGGTACGCTCGGCCTCGCTGCTGTGTACTCTTCCGGCCCGAACTCCTACTACTCGACGGCTGAATGGGCAGTTGCTGCCGAATACGCCATCAAGGCAACCGACAAGCTGAAAATCACCCCGGGTGTTCAGTACTACGSCAACTACATCGGCGGTGCCAGCGCGTTTGACACCGTTCCTASCGATTACGACGGTGCCGGTGATGCATGGAAGGTCGGTCTGACCGTTGATTACCAGATCGTCGACAACTTCTACGCCAAGGCTTCGGTTCAGTACCTCGATCCGGATGATGGCGACGACTCCACGACGGGCTACTTCCGTCTGCAGCGTTCGTTCTAATCCACTTGGTGGATATGCTCCCGGTCTTCGGACCGGGAGCACTTAAATCAGTTTCTGATCCGAGTGACCTCCGATCAGCTACGGGGACGGGTCCGGTCTTCCCTGCCGGACCGTCCTTGCAGCGTTTTTGACGCACAGTCTTCAAGGCAGTCTTTCAGGATCGTCTTTTCAGGTGAGCCGAACAGGTACGTTGCGTATCGCACGTCGGCATCTGCCCGCCTCGTTTCTTGAGGCACCCCGTTTTCAATCTTTCAAACGAGCTGGATCCACCGATAGATTTATCGCGCGGACGGCTGTTGGTCTGTCTTCCTATGCGGTGTTGGCTGGCTTTGTCGCAACAGGTCGCGAAAAGAAAATCCAATGCCGACAATGTGATCACCGCTTTTTGGGAGAGAGGATACAACCCTTGCTGGGGGCCGGCATTCATTCCTACTCGCGGATAGCTTGTTCTTATGGACGATCTCAACGACTACTATTATTTCGCCGCTGTCGTCTCCAGCGGCGGTTTCGCTTCTGCAAGTCGCGATCTCAAAATACCACGTTCGAAACTCAGCAGGCGGGTCAGCCGGCTTGAGGAAGGGCTTGGTGCAAGGCTCATAGAACGCTCGACCCGTCACTTCCGGGTGACTGAGATCGGCCAAGCTTTCTACGAAAGATGCCAGACCATCCTGCAGGAGGCCGATCGCGCCAAGTCGATCGTCAGCGAGGCTCAGTCCGACCCGCAAGGTGTGGTGCGCATGGGCTGCCCGCTTGGCCTCGTCGACATCTCGGTCGGGGGAATCCTGCCCGAATTCCTGGAACGTTATCCGAAGATCAAGCTGCAGATCATCGGCTCCGACCGGCGGGCCGACCTCATCAACGAACGAATCGACCTTGAAGTGAGAGCGACCAACGAGCCGGAGACGCAGACGAGTCTGACGATGCGCAAGCTCGACCGTATCAGGCGTATCCTGGTTGCAAGTCCGTCGCTCGTCGAGCGCACCGGCACCTTGCGTTGCGTGGACGAACTCGCCGACCTGCCGACGCTGGCAATGACGTCATGGGTATCGTTCCATACCTGGGAACTGGTCGGTCCGAATGACGCCAAGCGGGTGATTCGGCATCAGCCACGGCTCACCTGCCGCAGCATGACCGCTATCCTCGACGCGGCCCGTGCCGGCCTCGGCTTCGGGCTTTTGCTCGAAAGTGCCTGCGAGGCCGATCTCCAGGCCGGCAAGCTGGTGCGGGTGCTGCCAGAATGGCAGTCGGAGGAGAGCCAGTTCTATATCGTCTTCACGACAGCCAAGGGCATGCCGCCGGCGGTGCGGGTCCTGATCGATTTCCTGGTCGAAAAATCCAAACAGCATTGACTTACAGCGCCACGCGAGCCGGCATTCGCCTTATATCAACCGTGCCAATAGCTTTTCGCCGGCCAACTCCCTGACGGCATCCTTGCCGATCCAGCGGGCAGTTTTGTCAGGGCTTTCCGCCAGGGCCTTTGCGAGCGTCAGTGCCGGCGCATGGCAGGTGAGATTGCGCTTACCGATGCTGCGCAGCGCCCAGTTGACCGCCTTGCGCACGAAGTTTCGCGGGTCGCCGGCATGGGCCTCGATCAGCGGCAACCAGGCAAGGATGGTCGCATCAGGTTCCTTTTTTAAGTGAACCGCGGCACCGGCAATCATGGCGAAGGCGGTGCGCCTGATAAATTCACGCTCGTCTGCGGCGAAGTCTGAGATGAGCTCGTCCAGCCGGGCTTCAACGAAGAGATCGGCGGCGCAATCGACGATCTCCCACGAGTTGAAATCATTGGCCCAACTTCGAGCCTCTTCCATGGTCAACCGCTTCGGCTCGGCGGTGTAGAGGGCGAGCAGGCGGGCCTCGCGGATATCGCTTCGCCAGAGCTGCATTGCCCTGGCGTGATCCTTCTTCGCCAGTCCGGCGACCGCCCTGATATCGGGATTGGAGATACCGAGGGCGCGATCGGTGACGATGCCAAAGCGCGCCATGCCGGCAACATTCTCCTCCGAGCGCAGCGTTTGGAGATGCGCGATCAATTCGGCCGCATCGGAGGAGGGGCCGATCATTTTTCGAGGCGGGCGAGCAGCGAGGATGTGTCCCAGCGATTGCCGCCCATTGCCTGCACGTCGCCATAGAACTGGTCGACGACGGCGGTGACCGGCAGCTTGGCGCCGTTGCGGCGGGCTTCGGTGAGCACTATGCCGAGATCCTTGCGCATCCAGTCGACCGCGAAGCCGAAATCATACTTGCCTGCGTTCATGGTCTTGTGGCGGTTTTCCATCTGCCAGGAGCCGGCTGCCCCCTTGGAGATCACCTCGACCACCTTTTCGATATCGAGGCCAGCACGCTTGCCGAAATGCAGCGCTTCGGCAAGTCCCTGGACGAGGCCGGCAATGCAGATCTGGTTGACCATCTTGGTCAACTGGCCCGAGCCTGCCGGTCCCATCAAACCAACCATGCGGGCATAGGCGTCGATGACAGGTCTGGCGCGTTCGAAGACGGCCTCGTCGCCGCCGCACATGACGGTCAGGACACCGTTTTCAGCGCCGGCCTGGCCGCCGGAGACAGGAGCGTCGATGAAATCGACACCTTTTTCCTCTGCCGCGGCATAAAGTTCGCGGGCGACTTCAGCGCTGGCGGTGGTGTTGTCGATCAGCACCGAACCTGGCTTCATGCCGTGCAGGGCGCCGTTCTCGCCCAATGTCACCGACCGGAGATCTTCGTCATTGCCGACGCAGACGAAGACGAAATCGGCACCGGCGGCGGCCTCGGCCGGGGTGGAGGCGGATTTGCCGGAGAATTTCTCGGCCCAGGCGGCGGCTTTTTCGGCGGTACGGTTGTAGACGGTAACATCGTGGCCGCCCTTCGTCTTCAGATGGCCCGCCATGGGGAAACCCATGACACCGAGACCGATGAACGCGACTTTAGCCATATGTCCTATCCTTTTCCTCAAGTGCAAGTTCGAGGATTAACCGAAACGGTGGGAGCAGAAAAGCCCGTGAAGACGGACTTCCTTCGGATTGACGCATATGAGGCTGGCCACCCTTCGGAGCAGCCCTAGATCGGGGAGAGGGCACAATGTTTCCGGAGGGTGACATGAGCGAAATTCCGACGATCAAGCCGCGGCGCAAAGGCCGCAGCGGAATGCAGGCTATGCTCATTCCATCGCTGCAGATGGTCGCAGAGCAGATTCGATCAGCACCGGAAGGTGTCCTTACCGATGTCGGCGTTCTCCGCCGTCGTCTCGCTGACCAATATCGGGCGGATGCCTGTTGCCCGGTGACCGTGCAGCGGCATTTGCGCTCGATCGCCGAACTGTCCTTCGGCGCATTGGAGAAGGGTGAGCCGGTTTCGACGGTCACGCCCTATTGGCGCATCGTCGATCCCGCAAGCCTGCTTGCGAACCGTCTTGCCGGCGGCCCCACCTTTATCCGGGAGCGTCTGGCCGCCGAAGGTTGGGAAGGAAGCGGAATAGTAGCCGGCATAGCGGACGCGCGAAAAAAATCCGCTTAAGGGCGATTTCCGGGCCGCAAAATTTCAGCAAAGGCCGAATCTCGCAAATAAAATTGTCGATATAAATTATAGATTTCATCATCATGGCATTCATCACTGACAGGTCGACCAGCCGAAAACAGGCTTGGCACCATGAAAAAGGGGAAAGTCATGATTTCACGTCGACAAACGCTCGGGCTTTTCGCAGCGGCCGCGGCCACGGCAATCCTGCCGGCTGTCAGGCCGGCACGCGCTGCTGCCAGCGAGTTCCGTATCGGTTGGCAGAAGAACGGCGTGCTGGCGCTCGCCAAGCGTCGCAGCGCACTTGAGAAGCGGCTTGCCGATCGCGGCATTACCGTCAGCTGGTCGGAATTCACCTCCGGCCCGCCGCTTCTCGAAGCATTGGGCGCCGGCGCTCTCGATTTCGGCGCGACCGGCGATGTGCCGCCGCTCTTTGCCCAGGCGGCCGGCGGGCAGCTCTATTATGTCGGTCTCTACAAGGGTAGCCCGGCAGCCTCGGCCATCCTCGTGCGCAAGGATTCGCCCATCAAGACGCTTGAAGACCTCAAAGGTAAAAAGGTCGCTTTCAAGCGCGGCTCCAGCGCGCATAATGTAACCGTCAAGGTTCTGCGCAAGGCAGGCCTGAAGCCCGAAGATGTCGAGCAGATCGATCTTTCGCCGCCGGATGCTGCCGCCGCGTTCAAGAATGGCAGCATCGACGCCTGGTCGATCTGGGATCCTTATCTGGCGATTGCCGAAGCTGATCCGGAGACACGTATCCTGACGACCGCCGAAGGCATCGTCGACTCCTACAGTTTCTTCCTCGCCAACCGTGATTTCACCGATGCCAACGGGCAAGTGGTCGTCGACGTGATCGATGAGCTTGCCAAGGTCGGAAAGTCGGCACAGAGCAATCTCGACGAAACGGTGAAGGAGCTTTCCGAAATCACCGGCGTGCCGGCTGACGTGACGCGCGTGACATTGACGCGCAAGGGCGCCGATCTCGGCAGCGTCTCGACGATCACCGATGYCGCCGCCACCTATCAGCAGGCGCTCGCAGACGAGTTCTATGGACTCGGTATCCTGCCGAAGAAGCTTACGACCGGCGACATCGTCTGGCGTCCCAAGGCGAGCTGATTTTTCGACCAGGGCTAAGATTTCCGCGAGGCGGCATGGAGAGGGTCTTCATGCCGCCGAACCGGAAAAATATTCTCCAAAATGGATTATAATAGCAAATTGATATTGTCGATCTAATTAGTGGTCTATGTCAGTATCCTGACGATCGACGCGGACACTGAAAGGCGTCGGCCAGCCACCATCCGATCGACAAGGATATTTCAGATGCTCACGCATAGATGGACAGCCGGCCTTACTACAGCCTCCGCCGCCACCGCGATCCTCCCAAGCATTCGCGCGGCGGCGGCGCCGAGTGGGCAGACAGTCTGCTTGTTGCCGCTTGCCAGCGGCCATCTCCACCGCGCGAGTTGATTTTCGAATTTCGCAGCTAAAGGACCGTCTTCCATGACCACCACCTCCCATACAGGTAAATCCGAACCTATCAATTTCCTCTGGTTCATCCCGACATCGGGCGACGGCACCTATCTCGGCTCCTCCGAGCTCAACCGTGCGCCAGAGATTGGTTATCTCACGCAAATCGCCCAGGCTGTCGACCGGCTCGGCTATTCCGGCGTACTGCTGCCGACCGGGGTTGCCTGCGAGGAATCCTTCGTGACCGCCGCCGCCCTTGCCGCAAAGACCGAGAAGCTGCAGTTCCTGGTGGCGATCCGCCCCGGCACGGCATCGCCTGCCTATTACGCGCGTCTTGCGACGACGCTCGACCGCATCTCCAACGGCCGGCTGCTGCTCAACATCGTCGTCGGCGGCAGCCCGGCGGAGCTTGCCGGCGATGGCATCCATCTCGAGCATGACGAGCGCTACGCCCATGCCGAGGAGTTCTTCACCGTCTTTGAGGAGCTGCTGGAAAAGGGAACGGCAAGCTTCGACGGCAAATATATCAAGGCGACCAATGCGCGCCTTGGCTTCCCCTCGGTGCAGAATCCGCGCCCGCCGCTCTATTTCGGCGGCTCGTCGGATGCCGGTATCGATTTCTCCGTCGGCCGCGTCGACAAGTACCTGACCTGGGGCGAGCCGCCGGCACAGGTTGCCGAGAAGATCACCAAGGTGCGCAAGGCCGCCGGCGAACGCGGCCGCGAGGTGAGCTTCGGCATTCGTCTGCACTTCATTGTGCGCGAAACCGATGATGAGGCGTGGGAGGCAGCCGAGCGGCTGATCCGTCATCTCGACGACGATACGATCCGCGAGGCGCAGGAGCGCTTTGTCCACGAGTCCGACTCGGTCGGCCAGAAGCGCATGGCCGCCCTTCATGGCGGACGCCGCGACAAGCTCGAAGTCTCTCCGAACCTCTGGGCCGGCGTCGGCCTGGTGCGCGCCGGTGCGGGCACGGCGCTGGTTGGCTCGCCGAAGACGGTGGCCGCGCGCCTTCGCGAATATCAGGAGATCGGCATCGATACGGTGATCGGCTCCGGCTATCCGCATCTCGAAGAGGCCTATCGCGTCGCCGAGCTGCTTTTCCCCGAGCTTGGCATCACTCGCGAGCAGCAGCGCCTGGGCTTCAACAACGAGTTCGGCCGCAAGCAGATATTCGCAGGCGGCAGCCATGGCGGCAATCTGAAAGTCGTCTCCGGCTCCTGAGTTCGAACGAAGACGCAGAGCGTGACACCGCCGCAAGCCGCTTACGGCTTGCGGCATCCTGCTTTCGATAAGCGCGAGGACAATGCATGTCGACTTTCGATACTCCGTTCGTACGGTCGGTCGCTTCCGAAAAGGTTGGAAAGGCGGGTTTGCGCCTGCGGCTGCCCGGCCTGGACAAGCTGACGCCCTATCTGGTGCCGGTGGCGATTGTGGCGTTCTGGCAGCTTGCCTCCTCGGCCGGCTGGATCTCATCGCGCATCATGCCGTCGCCGGCCGATGTCGGCCTGGCCTTCTGGTCGACGACGGTTTCCGGCCAGTTGCCGAATGACGTGCTGGTGAGCGCCGGCCGCGCCTTTGCCGGCCTTCTCGTCGGCGGCTCGATCGGTTTCCTGCTCGGCATCGCCAACGGTGTATCGCGCATTTCGGAACAACTGACCGATACGACGCTGCAGATGCTGCGCACCATTCCGCATCTGGCGATGATCCCGCTCGTCATCCTGTGGTTCGGGATCGGCGAGGAATCGAAGCTGTTTCTCACCTCGCTCGGCGTGCTCTTCCCCGTTTATCTCAACACCTATCACGGGGTGCGCAATGTCGATCGCGATCTGATCGAGATGGGCAAGGTCTATGGCATGGGCAACTGGACGCTGTTCCGCAAGGTGATCTTTCCAGGCGCGCTGCCGTCGATCTTCGTCGGCCTCAGATATGCACTCGGCATCATGTGGCTGACGCTGATCGTATCGGAATCGATCGCCGCATCCTCGGGCATCGGCCATATGGCCAACAATGCCCGCGAATTCATGATGACCGACGTCGTCGTACTCGCCCTCGTCATCTATGCCGTGCTCGGCAAACTTGCCGATGTCATCGCCCGAGTGCTGGAGAGGCGGCTGCTCGCCTGGAACCCGGTCTATCAGAAATAGGAGAGACGCCATGACATCGATCGCGCATGAGCGTTTTCACGCCGTCGCCGAAGAGCCAGCCTATACACCTGCGGCGGAGCGCAATGCGCCTGCGGGGGCAGCGGCGATCAGCCTGACGGGGCTTGAAAAGAGTTTCGGGGCCAACCGCGTACTGCGCGGCATCAATCTGCATATTCCGGCCGGCCAGTTCGTTGCCGTGATCGGAAAGAGCGGCTGCGGCAAGAGCACGCTGCTGCGCATCCTGATGGGCCTTGACGCGCCGAGTGCCGGCGAGCTGCATTTCGAGGATGCCGACGGCGCACAGGCCAGCCCCAATGCGCGCATCGTCTTTCAGGAGCCAAGGCTGCTCCCCTGGCTCAGTGTCGCCGACAATGTCGTCGTCGGGCTCGGCGACGGCATCGATAGACGGGCGGCGCTGAAGGCGGCCGACGCCGTGCTTGCCGAAGTCCAGCTTGGCGAGAAGGCCGGAGAATGGCCGGYGCGCCTTTCCGGCGGTCAGCGGCAGCGCGTGGCACTGGCGCGGGCGCTGGTGAGCCGGCCGGGCGTGCTGGCGCTTGATGAACCGCTCGGCGCTCTCGATGCGCTGACGCGGATCAGCATGCAGGAACTCATCAACCGCGTCTGGCGCGAACTCGGTTTCACCGCCGTGCTCGTCACCCATGATGTCAGCGAGGCGGTGCATCTCGCCGACCGGGTCATCGTGCTCGACGAGGGGCGGATCGCGCTCGATCTTCCCATTCCTTATCCCCATCCGCGCCGGCACGGCCATCCCGGCCTCGCCGAGCTCGAAGGCCGGCTGCTTGCCGCGATCCTCGGCACCGACGGCGGGCATTGATCCCAGCGCCGTTTGCGAAGCTGCATGATCAATGGCGGAAATGCATAGGCGCCTGGGTATGAGACATTCACCCGTCTCTGCCGAGGCGCGCTGCCACGTGCGCTAAAATCAGCAACAACAGTTTCCCTAAGTCGTCTCACGTCCAGCTTGACTCACCTATACCTCTATGGCTATACGTTAATCCATAGTCAGTGGGGTATGGATTGTAGATGTCAAACGCTCAAGACTTGCTCTTCAGAACGCTCGCCGATCCGACGCGGCGGGCTCTTTTCGAACGGCTGTGCCGCGAAGGAGAGAAGACGGTCGGGGCTTTGACGGCACGCGCTGGGGTCTCGCAACCGGTCGTCTCGAAACATCTCGGAATCCTGAAGCAGGCCGGATTGGTGCGTGACCGTCACGAAGGTCGCCAGACGCATTATAGCGCGCAGCTCGGTGCGCTGGCGCCGCTGGTCGACTGGACAAGTGAGATGGCTGGTTTTTGGCAAAATCGGTTCGACCAGCTGGAAGATCTACTGAAAAGGATGGACCAATGACCGAAACATCGACTGAAACCCGTTCCGTCGTCGTCGAGCGAGAGATCCCTTTTCCGCCGGAAAAGATCTGGCGCGCGCTCACCCAGCCGCATCTGATCGCGGACTGGCTGATGAAGAATGACTTCGTGCCGGTCGTGGATCACCGTTTTAAGCTCAGCGCGGATTGGGGATCCGTCGATTGCCAGGTCCTGGAAGTCGAGCCGAACAAAACCCTGTCTTACACGTGGGCTGCCTATGATCTGGCAAGCGTCGTCACCTGGACTCTCACGCCTACGGGCGCGGGCACGCACCTGCGTATGGAGCAATCGGGCTTCCGGCCGGATCAGCGGCAGGCTTACGGGGGCGCCAGGAGCGGCTGGCAACAATTCTTCGCAAAGCTGGAGCAGGTGCTGGCGCGGATCGAGTGAGACAGATGCCAACGGATACGCCCCGCTTCGGCTCGTTTTCGCAGGAGGTTCCCGTGAATTGGAATAACTGGTGTCGACAGATCCACCGTTGGCTGTCCATTGCCTTTACGCTGGCCGTCATAATTAATATCATCGCCATGGTGCAGGAGAGATCCTCCGTCGGGGTGGGGCTTTTGGCGCTTCTTCCGTTCGCCTTGCTCCTGCTCACCGGTCTGTACTTGTTCGTCCTGCCTTATGCCGCCAGATGGCGCAGCGCGGGACGCAGCAGCGGATAGGGGTAAACAGAATGGCTGGCAGGACGTCGAGGACCTCTGCGGGAGTCGCAAAAAAGACTGCCGCCGAGGCAGCCATCACAAATCCAGTTCTTCTCTCAGGCGGCAATCCGCAGATCGCCAAGGGTTACGGCGACGCTCCCGTGCAAGCCTACATCGCCGCCATGCCCGGCTGGAAAAGCGATGTCGGGCATCGCCTCGATGCGCTCATCACGCGCACGGTGCCCGGGGTGTACAAGGCCGTGAAATGGAACTCGCCCCTCTATGGCATCGAAGGGCAGGGCTGGTTCCTCGGTGTCCATTGCTTCGCGAAGTACATCAAACTCGCTTTCTTCCGTGGCACGTCGCTCAGTCCCATCCCGCCCGGCGAGTCCAAACAAAAGGAAATGCGTTACTTCCACATCCATGAGGAAGATCAACTCGACGAGGCTCAGCTCGCCGCCTGGGTGGAGCAAGCCAGTCAATTGCCCGGTGAACGAATGTGAGCGGATCCCAAGTCATCAGCACTTAAGCGATGGAGGAGCGATATCGATGAAGAAAGCCACGGCAACCATTAAGAAGAGCGGCTCCAGCGAAGAGAAAGACGAAGACTCTCCTTCGCGTTTGATCGATGCGAGAATCGAGGAGTTGAGCGATTGGCGAGGCCAGACGCTCGCTCGGGTCCGAACTCTGATCAGGCAGGCCGAGCCCGATGTGGTCGAGGAATGGAAGTGGAGAGGGGTTCCCGTGTGGGAGCGCGCCGGCATCATCTGCACCGGCGAAACCTACAAGAGCGTGGTGAAGCTGACCTTCGCCAAAGGCGCTTCGCTGGAGGACCCTTCAGGCCTTTTCAACTCCAGCCTTGACGGCAATATCAGGCGCGCCATCGATTTCCACGAAGGCGATGAGATTGACGAGCAGGCGTTGAAGACGCTCGTTCGCGCCGCCGCAGCACTCAACACGTCAACGCGAGCTGCGGCTCGCCCCGCCAGCTCCCGAAAAAAACCAAGCAGCGCTTGATGCTTGGCAACATCGCCTGAAACGCGTCGCATCGAACTTGATTTGGCGACATGTGTCAGTGAATGGGGCTTTCCTCGCGCTCGAGGAAGAGCTCCAGATTGTCGAGGCCGATTTCGGTACCCTGGAGGCGGGCGCCGTTGTCGGCGTAGCCGTCGAGGAAGACCACCTGTTCGGTGAAGACCATTTTGGTGCCGCCGGGTTCGGCTTCGAAGGCGACGGTTGTGAGCGAGGCGGAGATGCGGGTTTCGCCGAGCTTCATCTCATAGGCATAGATGATGCGGGCATTGGGCACGATATCGATGTAGTGGGCATCATAGGCGTGCAGAAGGCCGTCGGTATCGGCGACGTAGTTCCTTTCCGTGCCGCCGGGGCGGAAATCGAGACCATAGTCCAGCGCCTGCCACTCGCCGTGGCAGGCGAACCATTGGCGTTTGGCCTCCGGCGCCGACCAGGCGCGGAAGACGCGAGCGACTGGCGCCTTCAGGTGACGCTCGATGACGAGAGTGGCGTGTTCGGCGGATGGCGTCGTCATTCGGGAAGGCTCTCCGTTTCATTGGCAAGAAATTGATCCAGCCTGTCGAAGGTGCTCGTCCAGCGGATCTTTCGCTGTTCCACCCAGCGCTCGACGGCGGCAAGCGCATCCTGTTGCAGGCGGTAGGTTCGCACCCGGCCGGATTTTTCGGAGAGCACGAGGCCGCTCTCCTCCAGCACCTGCAGATGTTTCATCACCGTCGGCAGGGCAACCGCAAGCGGCGCGGCCAGCTCGGTGACGGAGGCCGGGCCGCGGCCAAGGCGGTCGATCATGCCGCGGCGGCTGCGATCGGAAAGCGCATGGAACATGCGGTCGAGATCCGCCTGGCTGTCGATCATCCCGCTGCATCCCGGAAGCGGGCCGGCAGCTTCTCTTTGTAGGGGTAGAACTTGAAGTAGGGGCGGGCCTCTTCCAGTGCCCTTGCAAAGGACGGGCGCGCCAGCAGCCGATCGTAATAGGCGCGAAGGTTCGGCTGTTCCGCGGTGAAGGGGATCAGCGTCTCGGCATAGAAGAGCGCGGGGGCGGCGGCGCAATCGGCCATAGTGAAGCTGTCACCGGATATCCAGGGTTTGTCGGCGAGCTGCTTTTCGATCATCGAGTAAGCGGTGGCAAGCGTCGCCTTGGCGGCCGTGACCTCGATTTCGTCCGCCGTGCCCTCAGGACGCCGGAGATTGCTAACCAGCGTCTGCATCGGCGCCTGGACATAATGATCGAAGAAGCGATCCCAAAGGCGGACTTGCAGCGTCCGGTCGATCTCCAGCGGCAGCAGGCGAAGAGGCCCCGGATAATATTGCTCAAGATATTCGATGATGATCGATGTCTCGGGAATGGTGCTGTCGCGCGCCTCGTCCCGCAGCAGTGGCATCTTGCCGATCGGCCAGAAGCGGAAGAGATCGGCGCGCGAGCTTTCGTCGGAAAGATCGACGATGCGATTTTCGAAAGGGGTACCGTTTTCATAAAGCGCGATCAGCACTTTGTGGCAGAAGGAGGCGAGCGGATGCCCATAAAGCACGAGCGACATGCGGCGACCTTTCCTATCGTTGCGGTAAACTTTACCGATCGACTAACTATCAGGTCATGGCGCATCATGCAACAGATACTTCGCCAACCGCGAAACTATTCCGTCAGGCGAATATCAGGTGCATTAGCTTCAGCCGATATATCGGGCGATCACCAGATGGCCTGGTGTCGGCTGGCCGTCTTCCATGCGCACATTGATATCCGATATCTCGACGAGGTCGAAACCGGTGGCCGTCAGGCGTTCTCTCACATAGGCGTCGGCATGGGCGAAGCGCTGGTGCGGGCCGACCATATAGGCACGGCCGGCGAGTATTTCCTCGGGCAGGGTTTCCGAGGAGAAGATGAACAGGCCGCCCGGTGTCAGGTTCTCGGCGGCGCCGAAGAATAGCGGTTCGAGCGCGCCGAGATAGGGCAGCACGTCGGTGGCGGAGATGATGTCGAAGGCTTCCTCGTCGTTGTCGTCGAGAAAATCCTCGACCTCGGCGACGAAGAGTGTTTCGTAGAGGTCCTTCTCATGGGCGATCTCGACCATCTTCTCAGATATGTCGATGCCGGTCATATCGGCGCAGAGGTCGCGCAGCGCGCCGCCGGTGAGGCCTGTGCCACAGCCGAGATCGAGCAGCCGCTTGAACGGTCCGAGCTTCAGCGCCTGCAGGCGCTGGCGCACCAGCATCGGCACGTGATAGCCGAGCTGCTCGACGAGCACGTCCTCGAAAACCTCGGCATGCTGGTCGAACAAGGTCTCGACATAGGCGTCGGGCGCCTTGACCGGCGTTTCGCCGCGGCCCATCGCGGCAATGCGCACGGCTGCACCGCCGTGATCGTCGGGATCGATTGCCAGGACTTCCTCATAGGCTGCAACGGCCGCGTCGACATCACCGGCCTTTTCCAGCGCCAGCGCGCGGTTATAGGCCTCGCCAAGGGCTTCTTCGTCGATCTTCTTTGCCATCGCAGTCCATCGTCCTTTTGTTTCAGGCATGCGTCTAAGGCGGCTTTCGATGTTTTGCAATGGTGCGCTTGCGGGCGCAGAATGGCCGAAAAGAAGACGAAGGGAGGAACGAGCCATGAAAATGGAGGAAGACAGGACGTCATTGGTACGGGAAGGAGAGGACGCACGGCCTTTGCTGCCAAGTACTCCAAGCGAGGTTACCAACACGCTCATTCATTATTACCGCGGTGAACTCGGACGGATGACAAGTTGGCGCGACCGCATCGACCGGACCTCCAACTGGGCGATCACCGTGGTCGCAGCACTGCTTTCGGTCTCGCTGTCGACGCCGACTTCGCATCACGGAGTGCTGCTGTTCGGGATGATGCTGGTGACGCTGCTGCTGATGATCGAGGCGCGGCGCTACCGCTTCTTCGATATCTACCGCGCCCGCATTCGCCAGATCGAGCGCTGCTATTTCGCCGAGATTCTGGCGCCGGAGGCCGGGGCCGGCGGCGAATGGGCGATGGTGGTCGCCCGCAGCCTGCGCAAACCGCGCTTCCTGCTCAGCTATCAGGAGGCGATGCACCGCCGGCTCAAACGCAATTACGGCTGGATGTATTTCATCCTGTTGCTCGCCTGGTGCCTGAAGATCTCGACGCCGAAACTGCAGACGGAGGGCATGCCGGCGCTGCAGGCGCAGTCATGGGCCTATGTCATCGACAATGCCGTGCTCGGGCCGGTTCCCGGCCTTGCGGTCATTGCCATTGTCGTCGCCTTCTATCTCGGCATGCTCGGTTTCGCGCTTCGCCCGGATCGCGACGAAGGCGAATTCGGCCATGGCGAGGCGCATGTCTGACGCGGTCAGAACATGCCGCCCGAACCGTTCACACTTTTCGGCATCCTGCTGCAGAGCCGATCAGTGCAGGATGAACTCGCCCTTCAGCGCCCGCCACTCGGTTGCCGAGATCAGCTTGCGGTGGATGTAGCGCACCGAATGCAGCGGCCCGTCGAGCTTCTCTTCCCAGAATTTCAGGAAGCCGCGCATTTCGGGAAAATCGGGGGCGAGGTCGTAGTCCTGCCAGACATAGGTCTGCAGGATCGCCGGGTGGTCCGGCAGGTGGTAGAGGATCTGGGCGGTCGTCAGACCGTAGCCCTGCAATTGTTTTTCCATGTCCTTGTGCATCGCATTCCACTTCTTCTTGTTCCCACTCGCGCGCTTATTAGCGCTACGTGATATGGAAACATGCGAGTGGTTAATGAAATCTTTACAGATACTTCATAAAAGGACAATTTATTTTTTATATCAATTACTTGGCAGCATCGTGCCGAGAGTGCTGCCAAGTCGGCTTTGTCTCATGCATGCCGTTATCCCAAAACTGCGACACGCGTTTCGGCGTCACGCATCAGCGCTTGAGATGCCGGGTCAGGCGGCGTTCGATCCAGGCCCAGAGATGGCGTAAGGCCTCGACGATGACGAGATAGAAGATCGCCGCCCAGAGATAGGTCTGGTAGTCGAAGGTGCGGGAGAAGGCGTAGCGGGTTTCGCCCATCAGGTCGAGCACAGTGATGATGGCGACGACCGCCGAGCCCTTGATCAGAAGGATGATCTCGTTGCCATAAGGACGAAGCGCGACGATGAGAGCCTGTGGCAGGATGATTTTGCGGAAAGCGATGAACTTGTGGATGCCGAGTGCGGCAGCCGCCTCGTGCTGGCCATGCGACACGCTTTCGATCGCGCCGCGCAGGATTTCCGCCTGGTAGGCCGCGGTATTGATGGTCATGGCAAAGAGGCCGCAATACCAGGCATCGCGGAAGAACCACCAGATGCCGACGGCCTCAAGCTGCGGCCGGAATATGCCGAGGCCGTAATAGACCAGGAACAGTTGGGCAAGCAGCGGCGTGCCGCGGAAGAAATAGATGTAGCCGTAGGCCAGCGCATTCAGTACCCGGTTCTTCGACATGCGCGCCACGGCAAGCGGCAGCGACAGAATGGCGCCGCAGATGACGGAAATGAAAACGAGGCTCAGCGTTATCCAGAGACCATGGAGGTAGCGCGGCCCGTAACGGGTGAATTTTTCCGGATCCCAGCCATTGACGACGGAAAAGACAAGAAGCGCTGCGAGCAGAGCCCAGACCGCGACGAAGATATAGCCGGCCATGCGCGCCGGCGTCATCGGCTTCATCACCTCGCGGGGCGCGGGCTGCGGTGGGATCAGCGTTTCGGCATAGCTCATCGACTGATCTCCGAACGCTTGGCCCAACGCTCGACATAGACGAGCAGGAAGGAGGAGAGGATGGCGAGCACCAGATAGAGGCAACAGGCCAGGCCATAGAAGAAGAAGGGTTCCTTGGTCACGCGCACGGCGACACTCGTCTGGCGAAGGATATCGGCAAGGCTGATGATCGAGACGTAGGAGGTGTCTTTCAGCAGCACCATCCAGAGGTTCGTCAGGCCCGGCAGCGCGATGCGCACGAGTTGCGGCAGGATGACCAGGCGCAGCGTGCGGCCGCGATGCAGGCCAAGCGCGTCTCCCGCCTCATATTGTCCCTTGGGGATGGCGCGGAAGGCCGAGAGTAGCACTTCCGAACAGTAGGCCGAGAAGACGACCGAAAGCGCGATGACACCGGCGAGGAAGGCATTGATCTCGACCGGCGGCCCGTCATAGCCGACGAAGGTCAGCAGAGACTGAATGAGCATCTGCATGCCGTAATAGATGATGAAGAGCGTCAGAAGCTCCGGCAGACCGCGGAAGATCGTCGTGTAGATGCCGGCCGCCAGCCGCAGCGACTTCTCCTCCGACTGCTGACCGAGCGCCACCAGGAAACCGATGGCAAGGCCAATCGGCAGGGTGACGATCGCCACCGAAACGGTGATCTGCAGGCCAAGCGCGATCTCGTCGCCCCAACCGGTATCGCCACAGCTAAGAATCGTCGACGGCGCCAGCCAAGTGAAGATGCCAACGGGTCCGCACAGCGGATCGAAGATGTGCACAATCCAGCTCCAGAAGGAGCCCAGCGCGGAAAATAATCCGCCCATGCGAGAATTCCCCTCACGGCTTTTGCCGTTTTAATCTTGCCATCTTTGTCAAACAAAAATGGCGGAAGAGCAAGCCTTCCGCCATTACCTTCATCGGCCAGATAACGAATTTCTTATTCGCCGTAAACGTCGAAGTCGAAGTACTTGTCCTGGATCTTCTTGTATTCGCCGCTGGCACGGATCGCAGCGATCGCCGTGTTCAGCTTTTCCTTCAGCGGGTCGCCCTTGCGGATGGCAATGCCTGCGCCGTTGCCGTTGATTTCCTTGTCGACCGGCAGGGTCGTCAGAATCTTGCAGCAGGCGCCAGCGTCGGACTTGACCCATTCGGAGAGAACGACGACGTCGTCGATGACGGCGTCGACGCGGCCGCTGGCAACGTCAAGCTTGTATTCATCAGCGGTCGGATAGAGCTTCAGCTCAGTGTCGGCGAGATGTTTCTCGGCATAGTTGGCATGTGTTGTGGAGGTCTGCGCGCCGATCACCTTGCCCTTGAGGCCTGCGACGTCTGATATCGTCGAATCCTTCGGCACGGCAATGGCCGGCGGGGTGTTGTAGTACTTGTTGGAGAAGTCGACGAGCTTCAAGCGCTCCGGCGTGATCGACATGGAGGAAACGATCATGTCGAATTTCTTGGCGTTGAGCGCCGGGATGATGCCGTCCCAGTCGGTGCTGACGAAGGAGCATTCGGCCTTCATTTCAGCGCAGAGCGCCTTGGTGATGTCGATGTCGAAGCCCTGGATTGTGCCACTGGCATCAACGAATTCGAAGGGCGGATAGGTCGAATCGGTGCCGATCACATATTTCTCGCCATCGGCCATGGCCGAGCCGGCAAAAAGGGACATCGCCGCGATCGAGGCTGCCGCGAAAATACGGGTAGGATTAAGCATGAGGATCCTCTCTGTTGGTAGCCGCCGCTCCTTTTTCTCTTGGGCTGACGGCCGCAGTTCAACGGTGCTGAGACCGCCTTGCGGCGATAATCAGACTTTTTTTGATAGAATTGCAACACAAATCCCACCGCAATTGGGCGGTGCAAATAGCGGGCGAGATGAACGTCGGCAGACTGCAACATTCACGCGAGGTTAATCCCCACCTCCCTAGAACCGGAACAAATCGGCGGCTCGGCGATTGCCATTCCGCCGTTTCGCCTCAATGCGAAGCTAGGGGCGGAACCAGGGCCTTGCGGCCTTCAAGAAGCTCAAACAGGATCGAGGAAACCCGATGGGCATGAAATCAAGATTGTTCGCGAGCGCGGCTTTTCCGCTGCTTTCTCTTTCGCTGGCGCTGCAGCCGGCATCGGCGATGGCGGCCGTACGCGACGTTGCGACGCAGGCTGCGGCCGTGCGGCAGGTCGAGCCGGGCAGCTTCGAGGTGGCGCAGGATGCGCCTTCCGAGGAGGAACTGCTGAAGAAGAAGCGCAAGCAGAAGGAGGAAGCCCCGGCCGAACAGGCGCCGGCCGCCGAGAAGCCGGCGCAGCAGGAAGCGCCAGCCGAAAAGCCGAAGGCCGAGCGGAAGGAAGCGCCTGAACCCAAGGCAGAGCCGGAAGCGCCGAAGGCGGAGGCACCGAAGGAGGTGCCCGCCGAGCAGCCTGAAAGCAAGCCCGAGCGGAAAGCCAAACAGCAGGCCCAGCCGGAGGCCGCGCCGCAGCAGGAAGAGCAGCCGGTAACGCAGGAAAAGCCGAAGAAGCCGAAGAAGCAGGAGACGCAGCAGGCCGAGCCGGAGGCTCAGCCGCAGCCCGAACAGCAGCCGGCAGCAAAGGAAGCTCAGCCGGAAACGGAACAGGCACAACCTGAAGCCAAGCCGGAAGGCGGCATGCGGGAGAAGGGGCAGGATAAGGCCCAAGGCAAAGATAAAGGCAAGGGCAAGGGCAAGGCTGAGACTGCCGCTCCCGAGGCGGTGACACCGACCGAAGAACAGGCCAAGCCCGAAGCCAAGCCAGAGGTGAAACCCGCAGCCGAGGCGCCTGCCAAGCAGAAGCCAAAGGGTGAGACTGCAGCACCTGCAGAAAATGCCCCTGCGGCTAAGACGACCGAAGATAAGGCAGCGGCCCCGGAAGCTGCGCCGGCCGAAAAGCCCAAGGATGGTACGGCGGCAAAGCCCGCCGGTGAACAGCCCGCCGGCGCACAGCCAGCCGCGCCCGCCACCGACACTGCTCAGCCGCAACCGGATGCCAGCGGCGGCCAGCAGGTGGAGCAGGCCATTCCAGCACCGGAAAAGGCTTCTCCCGAGGAGCTGGAGCGCCGCAAGAAGATCGCCGCAGATCCGGCCAAGAGCAACGAAACCGTCGTGCTGCCGGTCGAGAACGGCGCAGCCGTGCTCGACAGCGACAAGGATGCCGACCGCAGCAAGGGCCGGGAAGGCCGCCGCGACCGCGACAGACAGCGCGCCGACAGCCAGGAGGTGAAGGTGCCGACCTCGGATGCCGATGCACAGGCCGCCACTGGCGCCAAGGCGCCGGCGCCGGTCAAACTCGAGGCGGTGACCCGCGAGAAGGGCAGGAAGCTCGACGAGCGGCCGCAATTCGTCCGTCCCGACGGCGCGCGCTTCGACGACCGCGGCGACGACAGCCGTGTGATCATCCAGTACGACAACAGGACGATCGTGCGCGGCGACGACGACAGGCGCTTCCTGCGCGACGGCGAACGGCCGAGCTACGAGGAGCTCTCCGGCGACCGCTACCGCGAGACGATCACGCGGCCGGAAGGCTATCGTATCGTGACGATCCGCAACCGTTACGGCGACATCATCCAGCGGTCGCGTGTCGATGCCCGCGGGCGCGAGGACGTGCTCTATTATTCGCAGGACCTCTATGACGATCCGGACCGCGACTATTTCGAGGATCCGGGCGCCGACCTGCCGCCGATGCGGCTGCGCGTACCGCTCAGCGACTACATCATCGACACCCGCAGCGACCCGAACCGGGACTATTACGAGTTCCTGAGCGAGCCGCCGGTCGAGCCGGTGGAACGCGTCTATTCGCTGGATGAGGTGAAGTATTCGGCCCGTATCCGCGACAAGGTGCGCCGCATCGACCTCGACACGATCACCTTCGCGACCGGCAGCGCCGACATTCCGATGACCCAGGCGCGCACGTTGCGCAAGGTCGCCGATGCGATCAGCCAGGTGCTCGAGAAGGATCCGAGCGAGACCTTCCTGATCGAGGGTCATACGGATGCTGTCGGCTCAGACCAGAGTAACCTCATCCTCTCCGACCAGCGGGCGGAATCCGTCGCCAACGTGCTCACCGACGTCTACGGCATCGCGCCGGAGAACCTTGCGACGCAGGGTTATGGTGAGCACTACCTCAAGGTCAACACGTCGGCCCCTGAGCAGGAAAACCGCCGCGTCACCATCCGCCGCGTCACGGCACTGGTCCGCCCGGTCGCTGCCAACAAGTGATGCTATGGGTGCCCCTCTCCATTCTTGGGGAGGGGCATTCCGGATCCCTTATTCTCCGTAGGGGATCCAGATATTCTTCACATC
>NZ_JBFUAY010000051.1:0-37673 GCF_056406015.1 Rhizobium sp. P1_E1
TGCCTATTCCACCGGTTCGAGAGCGCGAGCAGGAACGGAGGTGAACGGTCGCGTAAGGGCAGCGCGGGTCCGGCCGAGAGCGAAGCCGGCCGCAGTGGCTGCCAGGCCGGCGCCCAGCGCGACGGCGCGAAGAAGGCCGCTCGGCTGGCCAAGCAGCACATCAGCGAATCCCCGCATAACCCCTTGCGGCAACGTCCTCGTCATATAGGTCTTTTCCGACGCCAGCGCCTCGCCGGAGCCCGCCATCAACGATAGGCAGGCCTTTGAAAGCCCTTCGGCCCAGCAGCGGTGGAGGAAATATTTCCACGTCGCGCGATCGGCGGGTATGGCGTGATCGCTGCCGCTCGATGGCTCGAAGACGAAACGGCCATGTGGCAGGGCTTTGGTTGCACGGATGCAGAGTTCGGTTTCCTCGCATCCGAGCGGCAAAGCCTTGGCCGTTCGGCCCAGGCCGGAATCGAAGCCGCCCGTATGATCGAAGACGGAGCGGCGGATGCACATCGACGCGCCGATGAGGTTGCGCACCGGCCCTGGATGAAGACCGCGGTAGGTGCAGCCAAGAGTCCACAGGAATTCGTCGGGAAACCAGGACGGACGGTCCGTTTCCCACAACGGGCGGATAGCCGACACGGCGCCCAGCACCGAGGGATCCTCGAGTTGCCAAACCAAGGTCGCCAGCAAATCTTGATCCGACACGGCGTCGTCGTCGAGAAACAGGATGACCTCACCGCGGCTGACTGAAATCCCGGTGTTGCGGGCACCGGAGAGGCCGGGCGGATGAATATTCTCGACGATCCTGACCGGGGTTTCGAAGCGCTTGACCCGTAGACGCAGCGCCAGTGCCGGATTGTGATCGACGATGACGACGATCTCGTCCGCGGCCGGGACCTGGCGCGCTGCCGCCGCGATTGCTTTGTTGAGAATGTCCCAACGCTTGTCGGAATAACAGCAGATGACGATTGCCGTCGTGAGCTTGCCGGGCACGGGGTGCTGGAAATTATCCATTTTTCGTCTCCGGAGCGAACTGAAGGGTTATTCCGGTCGGTGCCGGGGACTGGAGCGTGTCGATGGTCATCCAGACCTTGCGGTAGATCGTTCCCCTGTCGCCGCCCTTGTAGAGCCAGGCTTCCAGCCGTGCGGGTGGGCGCGTTTTTGTGGGTACGGAGAATTCGAAGGTTTGGCTGGAGGAAGGCGCCAATTCGAAGGTTGGCATCTTTCCAATCAACGTGCCGCCCAGAACAAGGTCAAAACTGTAAAGCGTTTTGGCGTCTTCCGAATTGCGCACGCCGACCGTTACTACATTGTTCGTCCAGTTCCATTTGGGCACCATCCAAAGCTCGGTGAAATGAAACGGCTTGCGTTCAAGCGCGACCGGGCGCGCCACGAGGACGGAACTCGCCGCCAAGATCATGGAAGCTGCGAAGATCGCAAAACGGCGGCCGGGCCAAGCCCAGGGAATGGCTGGAACCGGCCTTGAGAGCTGCAAAACGACATTCAGCCACCGAACGGCGATAGTCGTCAGGCCCAGCGCGTAGACCCAGCCTCGCGCATCGAGATGCCCGACGACATGCAGCAGAAGCCCCAGAAAAATGCAGGTCGCGAAGCTCAGGAACACCGCGAACGTCCCCCTGGTGACCCCATCGCCCTCGATGCGCAGGGTGTCCACCAGCATGCGGCCCGGGAAATACAGTATCAGCGGCGCGCAGAGCGCCAGACGGACCAGCTTCTCCCAGGTCGAAAAGGTTTCGGGCAGCCACGTTACGGCCAACGCAGCGGCAAGAACCCCCAGCGGAATGATTCCCAGAAAGACACGGCGGGCCATCATCGGGGACGAGCTCCTGCATTCGCCCATGCCGTCGCGCCGATGATCTGAGCGGCGCCCGGGTTCACCTTCACGAGCTTCTGACGGATCACGTTCGGGTCGAAGGATTTCTGGACGAGATGAACGATCTTGCTGTCCAGCCGGCTCAGCGTGAGGCCGAGGCGGCTATGGATCTGCGTCAGATAGGCCCCGCGCGCATCGCGCATCGTCGGCGACAGGTGCATCACATCGAGCAGAAAGACGGAATAGAGTGTCCATTCTCCGAACCGCGTCTGGTCTTTTGACGCACTCAGACCCTTGAGCAGCTCGACGTAGGGTGTTGAGCCGTATTTCGACGCGATGTAGTCATTCAGCGCGATGAGCCATTCACGCTTGAAGCAGAAGAAATCGTTGATGAAATCGACATAGCGAAAAGACCGGGCCGGCTCGACGCCGAGGATCCTTGCGACATTGCGCAACCGCTTCTTCTCGAAACGGTAGTGAAGATCGGGAAGCCTGTGGCTGGAATAATAGAGAACCGGTTCGCGCCGGTCGATCAGATCGGTCGTCGCGATGGGCCGCAGCAGCAGTGTATCCGCACCGAGATTGCAGAAATGCTCGGTGCGGCAGAATTCGAAGGCGCGCAGCTTGATGATCTGCTGCCGAAACCAGCCGGGAAGTTCCAGTTCGCTGGCTGAAAGCCAGTCGTTGTCGCCGGTGACGGCGGCGCCAGGCACGAGACCCTTCGCGTCGAGGAAGGCTCTTAAAGCGGCCGGGTTGTCCGTGACCATGGTTAGGTTTCCCTTGTCGGGGAAATGCTGCTGGTAGGAGCGAAGGGACGCTTCGAGCAAATATTCGATGTCCCGCGAATGGACGCACATGAAAGCGTCGATACGGCTATCGATCATTGTAAATCTCCGTCTGGTCGTCCCAGGGATTGCCCCCGCACTCCGGTCCGCCTAGGAGGGGCGGCGGGCTGCCGTGTTTTCCCGAGCCGCCCGACATCGAAAATGACCATGAAGCCGTTGTCGAAGGTGCGGTCGACATCGGGCTCGGAATTGAACTTGAGCAGCGACGACGCCTGGAGGGGGACCGTGTGGTTTCGGTCCTGCGCGCCGCCGTCGAAATAGACGCCGACGCCCGGCAGGCCGGTGGTCATGCGCAGATCGACCATGACGAAACCGACGCCCGAGTCGATCAGCAGCTTGCGTTCCATCGGGCCGAGATCGGCAGYGGTGATGGCCATGCCTGTATCCTGCCCGCTCTCAAGCGTGGTCGAGACCTTTTGCCGGCCGTAGGTGGACAGGAGCAGGCGATTGATCCGGTCGGTTGCGAAATGCTGCTCGCCGCCTAGCCATTCCCTGGTCCACTTTGCGGCGCTGATCCCCATCGGTTCTATCGACGAGGAGTCGGCCGAAACTTCATAGCCGGCCGGAACCAGGATACGTGGCCCCTCGGAGCTGATGACGCCAGCGATCAGCACCGTCGTTGCGGCGGCGGCAAGCGACGTTGCGCGCAGCCAGCCACGCGAGGTGCCGTGCCAGAATGCCGCGACGGCCACCGCGACGACGATTGCGACGCCGAGGAAAGATAGCGAGCCGATGCGGTTGCCGATCTCCCACCCACTGCGGGTCAGGCGGAAGATGATACTGACGGGATAGGCCAGCGTCACCAAAACGAGGACGACGAGAAGGCTTGACCGCCATAGGCGCCATCTGGTCGGCGGCCAGAGGATGCTCGCATTCCGGTGCCGCCCATTGAAAACGAGCGAGCGGAGAAAGCCGGTAAGAAGGCCCAGGCAGATCAGCGCGACGCCCGCCATCGTCAGGTTACGTTGCCAAGCAGGCGCCAAGACTCCCGTGTCCGACACGAAAAGCTTACGCGTCGTGGTCGAACTCGATACGAATTGCGCTACCTCGCGTATGCCGCCTTCCAGTACGGGAAGGATGTAGCTGCCGGTGGGGTTCCCGACGATCTTCGACCAGGCGATCGGAGCAATCACGGCGATCGAGGCCAGCAGGATCGCCTGCCGCCTTTGCATAGCGGACGCGCCCTGCCTCAGGCATTCCATCACCGCCGTGCCGCACAAAAGGGCCGTGCAAAAATAGGAGGTGAGATGATGAGTCACCGCGAGCGCGACGATCAGGACCATGGTGGCGACGACCATCGGCCAGCCTGCCGTGTCGCCCCGCGCCATGCGTCGACTTTCCGAAACCAACAGCACCGCCGCAAGCATGGGGATCGCCAGGCTTTCATAGGAGTAATGCACGTCGAACAGCAAAAACGTGGACGAGCCCATGTAGATCAGGCAGGCGATGGAGGCGATCCGTGCCGAATCCGTGATCTTCTCAAAGAGCAGGAATAGCGCGAGCATCAGCATCATCCGTGCCGTCGCCAACACGATGAGGCCCGCCGCGAAGACGGACAGTCCGGACAGGTTGACCAAGGCGGACGTTATGAGCTCGAGCCCGGGATAGAGGGGGCTGACCGGCAGAAGGGGATTGGGCAGGAACAGTCGCCCCGCCCCCAGTATGTCGTTCACCGTCGCCCAGTGCAGGAATTCGTCATGGTCTATGAAGGCGACGGGTGCGCGGATGATGCGTACCACGAAGAAGGCTGAGGTCACGATCACTATGAGCGCCAAGCGCTCCAGGCGGCTGGCTCCCGGATGGATGATTCGCGCCGCTGCGGGGAGAAAGATCGCGGCGATGGCGGTATAGAACATGGGAACCGCCCAGCCCTCTCCCAGGCGACTGGCATTTGCAGCAAGAGCGATCACAATAAGGGCGCAGCTGCACAGGAAGGCAAAGACCGGCGACATCCCCAACGACGATGGATCGGCAACACCCCCAACCGCGCTGTCCCGCCTGCGCAGGCCCAGAAATGCGGCGATCCACAGATCGATGCGTGGAATGGAAACCCTTCCTGTATAGCCATGACGATAAGCTCTGCCCAGGTAGGCCTTCTGCTGGTCTGGAGAAGTCCGCCCCTCAACAACGGTCATCGTGCTTCAAATCTCCAAGCAGTGCTGGACCGGTTCGCAGTTCAGGCTGCGGATGCGAAAGTATGCGCCTGTACACCATCAGCAGCCGGTCCGTGCAATCGTCCCAGTCCGGCAACCTCGTCTCAATGGAGATCGGACCCGCGTCCATGGCGGCCAGCATTTCACGCGCGGTGAAGTCTGGCGAAGCGTTGAGCGGAATGGATCGCACGAGGCCCTCCTCAGCCAGCTCCCGAAAGCCGGATGTGTCGGTGGTCAGTACGGGAGCCTTGACCGAAAGCGCCTCCATAACCGCCACGGGATGAGCTTCATAATCGCTGAGGAGCACGACAAGAGCGGCCGAAGACAAAAGATCGGCCATTGCGGACCGGTCGGTCGGCGGAATTGCCCCGATCTCGACACGGTTGCCGAGCCCCAGCTCGGCCACCTGCTGACGCAGCTTCGCCTCATAGGGCCCTTCTCCTAGGATCCGAAGGCGCATATCAGGGAATTTCGTTGCCAGCACATTAAATGCAGCAAGCGCCCGATGATGACCTTTATAGCGCTCCAGCCTGCCGAGCGAGACAATCAGCCGCCTGTCGTGAGGTGAAGCCGGTCGCCGCGCGGACTTTTCCGGCAGCCGCGCGCCATTGGGGATAACGATGAACCGGTCTCTCGCGATTGCCATATTCCGGCTGAATAGATCCGCTTCGAATCGCGACACGCCAATGAGTTGCGCTGCCCTGGCAGCCAGAGGCGCAAGCATTCTATGTTGGAAGCGCCGGATCGAGGACCGAAATCGTGACGAATGGCCACCGCTGTGAAAGGTGACCACGAAAGGAAGCCCCTTCCGCGATGCGGCGGCCATCATTCCGAGCGGTGCCAAGAAGGTGTGGTAGCCCTGAACATGCATCAGGTCCCAATCGCCTTCGGCGACCGCCTTGAAGACGCCGGGGGCGAAGCACCAATCCCGCCCACTGGGAAACGTCTTCAGCCTGACAATCTGCACGCCGTCTCGGGTTTCCGCTGCCGGAAGAAGGCCGTCGGGATTGCCCGTCAATACCGTCACCGTATGCCCCTTGCGCACGAGCCGGGTTGCGACCTCGCTTACATGGGTTTCCGTCCCTCCGGCAAAAGGCAGGTATCTCGCGCTGAGCATCAAAATGCGCATCATGCGGCCTCGCCAATTAAATCCAGACCTCAGGAAATGCCCTGCTCGAGGACTTGGACGCCCGTCGGCGTACTGACGCGTTCTCGGAAGATCGTCTTCAGCACGCGCCAGCCATCCGGAAGGGCACGCAGATTGCTAACGCCGAAGACGCGCTCCGATTCAAAGCTTGCGACTTCCATGATTTTGAGCTTGTTCTTCAGGGCCCGCAAATTGATCAGCGTCTCAATTTCGAAGCCGTCGCAATCGGCACGCAGCAAGGGAACATGCCGTCTCCAAAAGCCCATGTAGCCGTAGCACAGATCGCTAAAAGAGCTGCCATAGAGCATCCGGACAAGGAGGGTCAGGCCCAGATTGCCGAAACGGCGGATGACCGTCATGTCGCTGGTGCCGCCACCCTGCATAAAGCGCGAACCCTTGACGAAATCCGCACCTGCAACAAGAGCCGCGACGAACAAGATGATTTCGTAGGGATCCATCGACCCGTCAGCATCAAGCATCACGATCATATCACCAGATGCGGCTTCGAAGCCCGTCCGCAATGCGATACCTTTGCCCTTCTTGGGCTGAAGTACGATCTTGACATCGTCGCGCATGCTTCGCGCTATATCCGGCGTTCCGTCTGTCGATCGCCCATCGACGATGATGATTTCATGCACCCATGTCGGTATGCGGGGCAGGAGAAGCTTGATGTTTTCCGCTTCGTTCAAGGTTGGAATGACGAGTGAAGTCCTTGGCAAATTGAACATCGGACCTTGGACCGGCATCGAAGAATGCGAGGATTGTTGCGCTTCAATTGTAGACATAAGCTCTCCTTGGCGTTTTGGACCGCGTGACAAATCGCAATCGACGATGCCCCTGAGCTCTTTGGCCGAGAGGAGGACTGAACTCTCCTGGAAGAGTATGGTGGCTAAGTCTCAATGTACTTTGATCAGATCGCCGGGCTGTAAGACCGTTTCTTCGGTCGCAGGTTCGACGATGACACCATTCGGTCCAGGCCGAACGATTTCAAATTCAACACCGGCGCTATCATTCGACGAGACCATCGACCGGAAGATTTCAAGATCGCTCTCGGTCGCCTTCAACGCCGTGGATAGGCCTCTTTCGGCATCCGCTGCCGACTTTTCGATCTCGATCTTGCGTTCGATACCATCGCGCTCAACGTCCTGTTTCGCTGCCGCCAGCCGTTGCTTTGCGCTCTCGACATCGATGACTGCTTGCTGCTTTCGATCTTCCGACTCGGTCAGTTCGCTTTGTGCCCGGGTCAACTCAATGCTCGTGACAAGTTTGTTTTTGGCCAACTTCTCGATACTTGCCAGCCGATCCTGACGGACCCGAATGGTGGCATCATAATTGCCGACGCGCGCCTGACGCAGATCGAGGTCGGCCTGAGCATTGGCAACAGATTTTGCGTAAGCACTGCTCTGCGCATCCTTGCTCGTCGTTACCAATTGGCGCTGCCAAGTCTCATCATCCAGCAACCGTTGAGCATCGGGATCGGGACCAAGAACAGGTGCGCCAATGCTGGCAATTTGCACGGAATCGCGCTTGGCCCTGAGCACCTCGGTTCGCGACGCAAGCCGCTTCAGATCGACCAACTCAGCCTTCAACCGCTCGATCTGGCGTGTAATTTCCACACTCTGCCATGGCTCAAGACTCCTCGCCGTCATGCCACCCGCTTGCGCAACGGCATGCAGAACAGTCATGCCATCAACATATCGAAACGAGCCAGGATTACGAACCGGGCCGGTAATATAAACAGGCTGGTGCTCAATCTTGACGATATTCACGAACCCCTTTCTGCCGACCAAACTTTCGTACGAAGGAAGAATTGTCGCCTCCACATCCGCCGGAGGAAGCCCTCGAACCCGGAAGCGTCCCAAGAGCGGAAGCGAAATCGTTCCGTCTGCTTCAACGACGTATTCGCCAGTGAGCTCGGGGCGCTGGTAAAAATTCCAGGGAACCGATCCCTGTGAGCCCGTCCAGCGATCTTCTACGGAGGCCAAGCTTTCGTAAAATGCGAGATTCAATTTATCGCCTGAGCGAAGAACGTCACGCAACAGTTGAGGCTGCCGGGCCGAAGTCTCACCAGATGTCGGAACCGAGACCGCTCCCGTGGACGCAGGTAACTCTTCCGCTGCTGACGTCAATGGAACAATTGCTGCAAATACCATGCATAGTATTGTTTGATTTAGGCGAGAACAGCCTCTCAACCTATATTCAGGCATAGCCGGCGATATTATCTGCGAAAGCTTCATGTTTCGAATTTCCGCCTTAAAACCGTACTAATTTCCCCCGGATCTCTTTAAGACTAACATAATATTAACCATATTCAATAGTACTTAAGAAGGATTAGTACATCCTCGAAGGAGCCTGACAGGCCGAGTCGAAAAGAATTCAATGAATGTAGTATCTTGCCAGGCGTCGGGTGAGGATGCGAATACGCGCGATGACGATCCAGGCTTCGGCCGACGCGACTGATTTTTCCCAATTCTTGGCCAATGCCGTCATTCGCCGAGCCATGTGAAAATTCGCTCCACGACCCAGCGACGGAGCAGCAGTTCGAAACCCTTGGCCTTATCGGTTCGCTGGACGATCTGCCAGGTGAACTTTGCGACCTTTTGCAAAGCCCTCTCAGCTTTCCTCCTCCGTAGCCGCCATCGGCGAAGAGATGTCTGAGCCAAGGCCAGCGTCTGAGAATGGTTTCAAGGACGACACTTGCGCCGTCGCGATCCTGGATGTCGGCAGAGTCCAGGGATGGCTTTCGGCGCTTGCGGTCATCCCGGCGCGGGTTTCGACGTTCTGATCCGGGATGGCGAACCGATTTGTATCCGCGCCCGGCCGGTGCCATTTATCCGTAAAATGGCATTATGTTATGTATTTCAGATATCTACAGCCACAGAACCTGGTGAGATAAGGTGCACGCAATTGAGGTGGGCTCTCGGCACCGGCCGACCGCTCTCCCGCAAAATGACGCTTGGCACCGCAGTCTGCGTCAATGACAGGGAAAGGTTCAAAGCTCTATGTCTGCACATGAAAAGCCACTTATCGCGATTGCCGGTGCAACGAGCAAACAGGGGCGCAGCGTCGCCGCGACACTCCTTCAGAGCCAACGTTTCCGGGTGCGTGCTTTAACCCGGAAAAAGGATTCGACTGAGGCCTTACGTCTGGAGGAACGCGGCGCTGAAATCGTAGCCGTCCCTCTCGAACTTGGCCGTCAAAAGGACCTCGTTGCCGCCTTCAAAGGCGCGGATGGCGCATTTCTGATGACGCCGCCGATCGCCCCGCCGGAGACAATCGAGGCCCCTCTCGGCCGACAACTGGCGGATGCCGCCGTTGAGGCCGGCGTCGGGCATATTGTTTTCAGCACGCTGGAGAATGTCGAGAAGATCACGGGTGGGATGAAGTATGCGCCGCATTTTACCGACAAAGCGCGCGTTGCAGACCACATTCGCGGCCTGCCGGTCTCTCATTCCTTCGTCATGCTGGCATTCTTTTACACGAATCTTCTCGAATATTATGTGCCGCGCATGGAGGGCGATACGCTCCTCTTGCCGGTCTATCTTCCTGAAGATTTCCGAGCACCGTTTGTCGATCCGCTGACGGCGACCGGCCCCGCCGTCCTCGAAATTTTCTCAAACCCCGAGCGTTACAACGGGAGAACGCTGCCGATCCTTGGCGACATCATTTCTCCGGGCGAGATGATCGAAACCTTTCAGCGCGTGACCGGGCTCAAGGCCGCGTATCGAAACGCTTTCACCCGGGATGGCCTGCTGCACTATTTTCCGGAGTTTGCCGCCAACGAACTTCTCGTTCGAGAGCTTCTGGGGATGGTCGAATATGCTGTCGACTATGGCTATTTCGGCAAGGAGCACGAGCTCGATTGGAGCCGTCGCCTGAACCCCGACACGCTCAACTGGGAACAGTATCTCAGGACGACAGGGTGGCGTGGCGATAAGCGGTCTTTCGGACTTTGAACAAAGACTTACGATGGCCGGATTCCCGGCAATTTGGAAACCTCGGCGACAAGAAAGTCGACGAGCAGCCGAACGCGGGCAATGGCTGCACGCTCTGGAACGATCAGCAAGCTCACCGGAACCGGTAAAGGACGATAGTCGCCAAGCACGACCTCGAGCTGGCCGTCGTCCAGAAGATCGTGGACCAACCAGAGATGTGCAGGACCAATGCCGCGTCCGGCGGCGAAGGCTTCGCGCGCCGCAAGCCCGTGATCGACGCGCAGCTTCCCACTGACCGGGATCATCAGGCTTGTGCCATCGGGAGAGGAAAGAACGAGCTTATCGCTGCCGGCCACATTGGACATCACGACAGTTTCGTAGCGTGACAGATCGGCTGGGCGCTCCGGCCGTCCATGGACGGACAAATAGGTCGGAGCGCCCACCAGCAGCCGATGGCTTTCTCCGAGCGCGTGAAGTTTCATCGCGCTGTCCGCGAGAGGCCCAAGACGGAGTGCGACGTCAACGCCTTCGCGAACCAGGTCGATCCGCTCGTCCGTCAGGTTGAGGTCGACCCGGATATCAGGATGCTTGTCCTGGAAATCGAAGATCAGGCGCGTGATGTGCATCACGCCGAGCGCTGCCGTACAAGAAAGCCGAACAGCGCCGGCCGGTGCCTGACGGGCATCTCTCGCTTCTTCGGCAGCCTGTTCGACCAGCCGTAAAATCTGAAGGCAGTTCGTATAATAGCGGCTACCTTCGTCCGTAAGGGTGACGCGACGCGTGGTTCGGCTGAGAAGCGGGACGCCGACAGCCTCTTCAAGTTCATTGAGGTGCCGCGTCACGGTGGATTGACCGACACCCAGCTCTCTTGCGACCATCGACAGGTTGCCGCGTTCGGCGACGCGAACGAAGGTGCGCATTCTGTCGAGAGACAGTCCCGCACTATCCATTTTTCAGCACAGTGATGATCATTCATTCTGTATAGGGAATAATCTTGGCTGTGCCTAGTTCGAGCAGGTCGGCCGGATTGATCCGGCCGATCGCTGTTCATCCGAATTTGACGAGGTTGAGGACAGGCAATGGCCCGCCGGGGAATTGGGCGAGCTTGCCGCCGATCGAAATCGGCCCGAGATCGATGCCGGCAAAGCCCAGCTTGGAGATCAGCGCCCCCACTTCGGCCTTCGATTGGGCATCGTCGCCGGAATAGAAGAGCACGCGGCTCCCGCCCTCGGCGTGGGGATCGGCTGAAACCAGATGCGCCAGAAGATGGTTGAATGCCTTGACGACGCGAGCACCGGGCACCAGGCTCGCGAAGACTTCCGTCGACAAGCGACCGTTCAGCTCGGCCGGTTTGAACAGCGGTCCTTCGATCGGATTGTTGGCGTCGATCACGATGCGGCCCGCCCAGTCGGGAAGATCCGCCAATGCCTTGGGAAGCTTCGACCAAGGGACGGCGACAAGGACGAGGTCGGCTTTCGCCGCCTCTTCGATCGTCCCCGCCGTAATGTGTGGCGACAATTCCTCGGTAAGATCCTGCAATGTGTCGGGGCCGCGACTGTTCGAGATCGTGGCAGCGATGCCGTTGCCGGCAAGGGCTCGGGCGAAGGCGGAGCCGATCTTGCCGGCGCCAATGATACCGATGGTCATTGCGATAACTCCATGTTTGGTTTCGATGGTGCGAATATCGCCTTCTTATTCTCTTGTGATTAGACGGAATTGCCTGTTATTAATTTCAAGCATTCATTGAAAGTTCTGACATGGAGACGCTTGCAAACCTGGAATCCTTCGTGCGCAGCGCCGAGCTTGGAAGCTTCTCCTCGGCGGCGCGACGGCTCGGCCTGACGCCAGCGGCGGTCAGCCGCAATGTCGCAGCACTTGAAGGCAACCTGAAACTCAGGCTGTTTCAACGAAGCACCCGAAGTCTGACGCTCACGGAAGCAGGCGAACGCTTTCTGCACTCAATCCGAGACCACCTGGAAAGCCTGCAGGGAGCGATCTCCGAGGCATCAAACGAACAGTCCGAACCATCCGGCGTGCTGAAACTCAGCATGAGCCCGACACTTGGCATAGGCTACATCCTTCCACTATTGCCGGAGTTCATGCAGCGATATCCGATGATCCGGCCGGAATGGATGTTCGAAAACAGACAGGTCGATCTGATCGCCGAGGGCTATGATGCTGCGATCGGTGGAGGTTTCGAGTTGACGCCTGGTGTCATCGCCAGGCCATTGGCCCCTGCTCATATTATCCCCGTGGCATCACCAGGATACATGGGCGATCGTGTTCCGCCTCATGATCCGTCCGGCTTGCGCGAACTCGACGGTATCGTCATGCGCTCGATGCGGACGGGTCGAATTCACCAGCGGCAGATGCGCAATCTTGTTGGAGATGAGCAGCCTGCGGCCTTGAAAGAGAAGATCGTCGTCAACGATCCCGCGGCAATGCGATCCGCCGCACTTCTCGGCCTTGGTGTCGCGATGATCGCCAAGGCGGATGCTCTTCGCTATCTGGAGAGCGGCGAGCTGATCCGATTGATCCCGGCATGGTATGCCGATGCAGGCCCGATTTCGATCTATTATGCAAACCGCACCCTGTTGCCCTCCAAGACAAGGGTGTTCATCGACTTCCTGACGGAGGTTTTTCAACGTGAGYGATGGCCGGAACGATTTGCAGGAACACTGGGTTGATCTCGACATTTTGAGAGCATTTTTGAATGGCCTCGTTGGCCGGTACAAAGCCTGCAGATCATATCGGCTTACCGCGTTGAGCCGCGCTAGCGCGTTGAGCCGCGCGGGATGATGGAGAAGCCGCAATCGACCTTGTCTTCGCCGGGCGGCTCGTCGCGGACGGCGCGCAGCAACATGTCGGCGACGCGGTAGCCGATATCGTAGCGCGGTATGTGCACCGTCGTCAGCGATGGCTCGGTGAAGGCCGAAAATTCCAGATCGTTGAAGCCGCAGATGCCGACATCCTCCGGCACGCGGATGCCGCGCACGGCGCTTTCGATGAGCACGCCGAGCGCCAAATCGTCGCTTTGGGCAAAGACGGCATCAATATCCGGCACGCGCTGCAACAGGCGGGCAAACAATTCCCTGCCGAGGCCGGTGCTGCTTCCCTCATCTCCGCCAATGGCGAGATCGGGATCGAAACGGCCGGCTTCCCGCATCGCGGCCTCATAGCCTTCCTTCCGGCGACGCGAGCGAATATCCGTGCCGCGGCCGATGAAGCCGATCCTCTGATAGCCCCTCGACAGCAGGAAGCGGGTGGGTTCGGCGCCTGCCGCATGATGATCAAGGCCGACGACCAGCCTTTCCGGCTCCTGGCTGAGATCGGTGATATGGGCGATCGGACAGGCGGCATTCTCGATCAACGGCAGAAGATCATGATAGGATTCGGCACCGGCGATGATGACGCCGGCCGGCTTCTGCATCAGGAAGGATTTCAGTTGGCCGGCCTCGCCGTCGGCATGGTGGAGCGTGTTGGAATACTGCACGCCGAATTCGGTGGCGCGCAAACGATCCTCAATGCCGATCATCAGGCCGGCGAAGCCGTGCTGGTGCAAAGCGGGCGTGATAACGCCGACGCTGCCGTTGTGGCGGCCGGCCAACGCCCGGGCGGCAAGATTGGGGATATAACCCATCTCGTCGACCGTGCGCAGAATGGTCTGGCGCAGATCCTCCGAGACGATTTCAGGATTGCGAAGCGCGCGCGAAATGGTGATGGGGCTGACCCCCACCCTCTTTGCCACATCGCTCAACTTCACATGCGCGCCGCGCCTGGCCTTCCGCCCCCGCTCCACTGCCGTCCTCACCGCCCCGTTATATCTCGCCCGCGAGACTCGCATGCCCTCGAATCGCGGTCTTTACTTTCTGAAGAAGAAATAATTTAGAGTCTACTAACATTTTATATTCGTAACAGGATCCTGGAATACAATTTCCAGAAAGAGCAGCAGGATCGTCTGTCGGCAAATTACGGGCGCCTGCGGCGATCGGATCACCGCCTTCGGGAATAAGTCCATTTATTTTCGAATGAAAACATCGCGGCGGACGCGAAGCGAGGCAAAACCGGGCCGGAAGTTCTGCAGCGGGGCAGCCGGCCGGAACGCATGGGCAGCGAAGATTAAATTCCGGTCATAACTTACAAATTGGCAATATAAACATGATCAAACTTTAATTTGTAAATCCGCTCGATGGGATCATATGAATCCCGGGCGCCAATTCTTCTCTTCCCCCGGTCGCCGCCCCTCGACGACTGTGCGTTCCCCAGAGGAATTGCCGCCAAAAGCCATCCGACGCCAGGTCCCAGGACATGGAACCACGACGCCATCCAAAGCCAACGCTCTCGCAAGGGACCACCGCCCAAGGGATCACCACCATGTCACACATCTTACGCAAACATCGCACCGCAGCGCTTGTCGGGGCCGCCATCATCGCCGGCGCGGCATGCCTGCCCTTTACGATCAATTCGTCCAGCGCCTTTGCCGCGCCGTCCGATGCCGGCGGCGTTCTCGCACCGAGCGGCTCCTTCGCGTCCATCGTCGATGCCGACAAGCCTGCCGTCGTCACCATCACCACGACTGTCAAGGCGACCGATGTCAGCGCCGACCAGCAGGAGTCGCCGATGGACGAGCAGTTCCGCCAGTTCTTCGAGGACCAGGGCATTCCGCTGCCGCGCCAGGCGCCGAAAAACCGGCCTTCGCAGCAGGCAATGGCGCTCGGCTCCGGCTTCATCATCAGCCCCGACGGGGTGATCGTCACCAACAACCATGTCATCGACAATGCCGTCGACATCAAGGTGACGCTGGATGACGGCACGGAGCTGCCGGCCAAGCTGATCGGCACCGACCCGAAATCCGATGTCGCCGTGGTGAAGATAGAGGCGGCGAAGCCGCTGCAAACCATTGCCTGGGGCGATTCCGACAGGCTGAAGCTCGGCGACCAGATCCTGGCGATCGGCAACCCCTTCGGCATCGGCACCACTGTAACCGCCGGCATCGTCTCGGCGCGCGGCCGCGACCTGCACAGCGGGCCCTATGACGATTTCATCCAGATCGACGCGCCGATCAACCATGGCAATTCCGGCGGCCCGCTCGTCGACCGCAGCGGCAATGTCGTCGGCATCAACACCGCCATCTATTCGCCGAACGGCGGCAGTGTCGGCGTCGGTTTCGCCATTCCCTCCGACGAGGCCAAGGCGATCGTCGCCAAGCTGCAGAAGGACGGCTCGATCGATCACGGCTATCTCGGCGTGCAGATCCAGCCGGTCACCAAGGATGTCGCCGATGCCGTCGGCCTAGATAAAACAGGCGGTTCGCTGGTTGCCGCCGTCACCGCCGATACGCCGGCCGCCCATGCCGGCCTGAAGCCGGGCGATATCGTCACCTCAGTCGGCGGCGAGACCGTCAAGACGCCGAAGGACCTGTCGCGCCTGGTCGCCGACCTTTCGCCGGGCGCCAAGGAAGCCCTCAGCGTCTGGCGCGACGGCAAGACGATCGATCTCAACGTTACCGTCGGCACCAATGACGATGGCCAGAAACAGGCCGCGGCCGAAAGTCCCGCCGGCAAGGACGAGAGCAGCGGCCAGCCGAGCCTCGGCATCGGCCTTGCCGACCTGACACCCGACGTGCGCCAGCAGCTCAACCTGCCGCGCTCTGTCAACGGTGCGGTGGTCGCCAGTGTCAACCCGGACAAGTCGGCCGCGGCCGCCGGAATTCAATCCGGCGATGTCATCGTCTCGGTGAACGACAGACCGGTCCACAACACCCGCGACGTCAAGACCGCGATCGCCGATGCCGGCAAGGCCGGCCGCAAGTCGGTGCTGCTGCTCGTCGAACGCGACGGCAACAAAACCTTCGTCGCCGTGCCGTTTGGGGMGGCCTGACGCTCGCCCGAGCTTTTGCCACAAACAGGAAAAGCCCGCCTGAGGCGGGCTTTTCGATAGACCGGCGCGGAAAGGCTTTGGAGCCAAGCACTGCTCAGTCGGCAAGAAATCTATAGGGCGCCGTCCGCCCCTCTATTCCTGCTCAGGGAGATTTCAGCTTCGTTGTCTTTGCGCGCAGGCGGGATTTGCCCTTTTGGCGGTTTGCCTCCTGCCGCTTTATCGCGTCGGACTGGCTGCGTTGCGCGGCCTCCAATTGCTGCCGCGTCGGGAGATCATGGTCGTAGGTGGAAGCGCTGAAGGCCGTCGCGTTGTCGAACGGACCTTTGTGTGGACGCGCCAGACCATAGGCTTGCTTATCAGCGCTATCGATCCCCTGCTCCGCCGATGGTGAGCGCGCTTGACGCGCCTGCGTTATCAGATCGTCGGCGGTCGAGCTTGATGTCGCGCTTTTCCGCACGGGGGCGATGATCTCGCGTTTCCTGGCCCGGTCCTTTTGATCGGCGTGAATCCCAGACATGTCTTCTTCCTTGTTCGTCATGTCATTGTGACGATCGATCGGGCGTTGCCGGCGACGTCGCAGCAGGGCCTGTTCACGGGATCTCGGACAGTCGTTCAGGCAGCCTGGTTTTGGGAAAGCGGTAAGCTGGCGGCCGCAGCGGTGCGTCCGCACGACCAAACGCCGTATACCGCGCGATCCGATAGGCTTTCACCGGGGCGCCGCCGTCATCCTGCCATCTGGCAAAGGAGCCGTCTTCCGTTGCCTGCGGAAGCGGGCCTGAACTCAACTGTGTGGCGAGATACATTTTCAGAGCCGATTTCAACGCGGCCTCATCGACGATCCCCATCTGGAAACAATGAATGAGGAAACTTGTGGCGCTGATCTCGCCATCATCGGTCGCGTAGGTTTCACCGCCGCGAAAGCCGGCCTTTCGGAGGATACGGTCCAGCATTCTCAAATTGTGGATATCGAAAAATTGATCTGATGTGGAAGACATTGCGTCCTCCTTCGTTGGGGCTAGGGTTCGCTGGCGCCAGGGTTTACTGGCGCGCCCCAAGCAGCGGTGCCCGTATCGTGCCCGCCGATAGTTCAGTTTGCGCTCTTTGCCATCTGACCGCAACCTCATTCGGCGGCAGCCATTGATAATGGCGTGGCGGAACCCATTTTAGAGAGAGGAGGATACGCATCATGCAGTTCAACGGTGAAGCGACCCTCACAAAGCCGTCGGCACTGGCGGTTTCGGAAAGGCGTGCGCTCATAGATCACCTCAGAGAGGTGATCGCAGGCCTGGCTCACGGGCTGGCCGCCGACGGATTACTGGACCTTGTGCCGCCTCTGCTTGAGATAAACAAAGTCCTCCGCGATATGACGGACGAAATTTCGCGTGCGGACCCGGTCTATTCCGACGAGATCATCACTGGTACGGTGCGCTTGATCAAGACATCGCAGGCTTTGCTTGATGACCGGGTCATCGTGCAGACGATCCATTAAGACCTGCCGACGGTCGGGCATGGCGGCAGGCCGATTGCCAACCATTTGGCATCAAGCTGCCCGTTCCGGCCAGCCGTGCATCGACAATCATCGCCGGGTCCGAGGTCCGCACAGCGGCTCCCGCCCACTTCCAAGGATAACCGCAATGGCACTTATCTTTCCCAACAGAAGCCGCAGCTTCGACGAAGCGAGAAAAGGTGTCCGCTTCACCGGCTATGACGGCATGTTCGAGGTCAGGTTTCTGGTCGAAGAAGCAGCGCTCGGCAGCGCGATCACCCAGAATTCTTCCGAAGCCGCATTTCTCAACGCCTTTGATGCGGCGCGTTCTTCCATTCAGGAGGCTGCATCGAGAGTCTATCAGCATCGACGCGGAAACAACTTCACGCTCACGGCTGCAGATTTTCGCTGATCGCGAGAAGTCGTAAGGCCGGTGAACTGAAACGGCCACCATCCGGCTACTGCCGGATGAGACAGGGGGAGCAAAGCATATGGTTTCCACACGATACCGCCCGAAAGACCTGAAGCTGGCGCGTCGCCATATCGTGAAGGCGGCGCATCGCGTTGCCGATCAGGAAATGCTGATCAGGAAACTATTGCGCAAAGGCAGACCCTCCGGATCGGCCTATGCGCTGCTCAGCAGGCTCTACGACGATCAACGGCGGAAACTCGATCGGCTGAAACTGATCGAAACGATGGTTGAGGTAGAAGCGCAACCCTGTATGGACGTGCCCCGCAATCCTGCCCCCTCCGCGCCACCCCTTGTGATCGTGCACAGCAGCGAGATCTCTTTGCCGGAACGGCAATCCGCCACGCCTTGTAGCGCAGATGATTGGCGCCCATATTTGGTGTAGTGGCAGCTTGTGAACGGGCGCTGCTTCCCGGGGTAATCAGAGTTATCCGGCCCCAACCAAAGGAGGGCATGATGTCTTCCACGGTACACATCCATTCGTGGAAACGCCTGGCCCAGCATATCGGCAGGTTCAGGTATATCGACTTTCTGGTGAAATCGACACCAGCCATCTGCCTGGCCTTTATCGTCTATATCATTCTCAACGATGTGTTCTGGTAGGCGCTGCAAGACTGTTGCGGCGAGCCAAGACGCTCGGCTGCCTATCAAACGAAGGGCTGAAACGCTGACGGAATTGGATAATGCGATGCAACTGCGAGAAATGGGTGAACAAGACTGCCTCGCCTTTCTGGCAGGCCACACCCGTGGCCATCTGGCATGCCTGGGCGAAAAATATCCCTATATCGTTCCCATTCAGTATGCCTATGAAAAAGACCGGCTTTTCATATTTTCCATGCCGGGCCTGAAGATTGATCTATTGCGGGCCCATTCACCCGCCTGTGTTCAGGTTGAAGAGTTCGGAGAAAACCGAACGTGGAGGAGCGTGCTTGTTCAGGGCACCTATGATGAGCTGACCGATACGCCGGCCCGGCATGACGAACGCATCCACGCCTGGTCTCTCCTGCAGAAGCAACCGTTCTGGTGGGAACCCGGATCGTTTGCCTTAAATTCGGAAAGTGAAGACAGCCCTGCTCCCTCCATATTCTTCGGCATCTCGATTGAGATGGTATCGGGAAGGCAAGTGGTTTAACATGCGGGCGTTCAGACTGACCGCGCCTTGATCCTTGATTCGAAAGGCGGCGCTGCTGCATGATATATGGAACTCCAAACAGACACCCCCAGCTAAACGCTGTCCGATACCAGCCTTTCCCATAGGGGCGCGGATTGCTTGATGCATCCTACCAACGTGGCCTGCCGAACTGGCACCGCGTTGAATGCCACGCGACCACCCATAGGGAAAACGATGACAGACGCACCTGAGAATGAAGCGCTTTTCAACATCACCGGGCACTATGTGCAGGAATTGAAGGCCGTTCTTCAAAGCGAGAGCATTGTCGAAGGCACCGACTACGAAAACAGCGCCTTTAACGAAAAACGACGGGCGGAAGGACTGCACCTGCTGCGATTCCACAAGACCGGCACCGCAACGCAGGCGACGCAGATCTGGGAAAAACATATGACGGCCCGAGCCCATCGATAAGACGGCACGAAGCCAATTCTTCGATTGATGCCGACTTGAGAGCGCCGGTTCTCCGATCCTCGGTCCGGAGACGGCGTTGGCACGTCCATCTCAACATTTCCATGGAAGGAAAAATCATGTCCAATGACAAGCCGAAAAAGATCCAACCCGCCAAAGAGGCCGTCACTGAGGCGCCCTACGAAGTCATCTATTTCGCCAAGAAACATCGTATTTCCAACGAGGATGCCAGGGACATCATCGAGAAGCACGGCGCCAATCGCAAAGAGGCTGATAAAGCCGGCCGCCGTATCAGCGTCTAGGGCAAAAAATAGCCTCGCAGGCGCTAAACTCTACGGCCTTTATTTGATGCATGTCATTATCCCAAAACCGCGCACAGTTTTGGGCGACATGCATTAGCCGCAGCTGGCTTTGCATCTGTTTGCGATGCCACGATGCAACATCAGCGGACGAATTAACCCTACTGGCTTACCTTAATATCAGCATGCGCTTGAATACATCCGCCCCTATGCCATCGTAGCTTCAACGACAACACTTCTGGTTCCTGAAGCAGCTCGCCGGAACCGTGGCCCGCCTTTCCCTGGAGAGGCCGGCTTGCCTTCAGAGGGCCCGAGCTAGATCGAATGGAGGGTATGCCATGAACAACGTCTTGGAATTTCGTCCAAAATGCCCGCATGTCGAAAGTCTGTCCGACTGCCGGGAAGCGCTTGAACCGGCCGTGATGAAAATCGTCAGCGACGCCATCGGCAGGGGGTACACGGCCGCGGAAGCCGCCATGGTGGTTGCCGATATCGCCGACGATTACATCCTCATGCTCTCGCGGCAACTGCAGCATTGATACGCTTTCCTGGCCCGCACCTGTGCCTTCTTGGGCCAGCGCAGGTGCTTCGGTCGACGCGGATCGCCGCGTCTTCGAAGGTGGGAACTTCCAACGTCCAAGTGACGAAAGACCGCTGCATAACTCGTTAAATCGGAATCGATTTAACGAGTTATGCAGCAATTCAAAGTGTTGCAGCGTCCTTTGCGCGCCTTAAAAGACGCGCGGCGCTGCAATGACCTTGCCCGCTAGCGACAGCCGGCAGCAAAGCCCCTATCATCGCGCTTGCATGAGTGGACCGCGCAGCAACTGCAGGGGTGCAGTGGTACAGGAGACGAGACCTGCCGCGCGATCCGCCGGCAAAACCCCTGATATTGTCGGAAGTTCCCCGGCTGAGATACGACGCCACGATCCCGGAAATTCCGCCGAGCGATCATTGACAACCTGCCCGGGCACGTTTGGACTGTCACACCGATAAGCTCCCGCCGGTCGAAAACCGACAGGCACATCGCAACGCCAACGAAAAACCCCGCCGGAGCGGGGCTTTCAGCGGGTCCAAGTGGAGCGAGCCGAACATTCGGCCCACGTCTTAAACAAGATCGCTCATGTCAAAACCCGGCAAAAGCACCTCTTTCGCGAGCGTTCACGGCGCTGCTCTGTTCCGCTCAATCTTTGAATCATTGCCGTAATGTGGCGTGTAGTGATCACGTGCGACGTCTTCCGCGACCCCTTCCCCACCTAACGCCACCTTGGCTGCCGGGGCGGAGCATTGGCCTGGATTTCATGGAGCGGCGCCCGAGAGCCGAGAAGTTTCTTCAGCTTCTTCTCCTCTGCCGGGCCAATCCCAAACTTGCGGCAATGTTCCGCAACATCGTGCTCTCGCGGGCCGGGAATGCGAACTTGGCGATTGCTCATGGTTTTCATGACCGTTTCCTCCTGAGAGGAAAACCAGCAGGCCGCCGTTTTGTTCGTTGGCGAGTCTAAAATTTGGAAGTTTGGTTTGCTGGTCTGCCGGGCGCCACGGCGGGCGGCGCGTAACGGGATCGCAATAGATAGGCTATCTGTAGAGCACGAGAAGCGTTTGCGCACGCGACAACCCAAGACCGGCCGCCCAGTGATCGGCGCCACCAGATCAATTGATCTTCAACCAATGCCGAAGCGCCGCAACCGCGCCATCGCTGGCATAAGCAATGATGCCGCCGATCGTCAGGCCGGCGAAGGCGATCAGGCCTGAAATGCCGTAGCCGATCGTTTTCATCCGCTTCCACTCTTCAAGCGCCGGCCCGACCGCCTCCTGGTTCTTCTCGACAGTCTCCTTGAGGGTTTTGATTTCCTCGCGGATCTGCGCATCCGCGCCGCCGCTGATCGCCACCCTGGTGTCCAGGTGGGCGATCTGCCTGGCCTGTTCGTCGAGCCGCTTGTGGATCACGGCGCGGCTGTCGTGTGCATTGGCCTTTTCGTCGCTGACCTCCTTGCGCAGAAGAGCGACGTTGTCCTCGATGCCGGTCAGTCTTCCCTCGACGCGCCCGAGAGCGCGGAGAATGTCGTCATTGGATGTCATCTCTCTCCGCGCTCGACTAGGGGTAAAATTTCAACTTTTCGGATTGCGGCAAGCGGCTGACAAATCGCAAGATCCCTTGCAGCGTCGGATGGACATAAGACGTGGTATCCAGGTTCATGCCGTGGGCCAGCAGCGCTGCATTGTCCTGGACGTTGGTAGCGAATATCTCCTGCACCTTATAGTCGGCCGTCCCGTCGCCATTGTCGGTGCGGCCATAGGTGTTTCTCGACGTCCATAGACCCGGCTGATATTCGAACATGATGCGGGTGCCGTCCGGCCCTGAAGCCGGCAGCTTGATCGTGTCCCACGTCGTCGCGCCGTCCTGATTTCCAGGATGCCCGACGACGTTTCCAAGCGGAAACATTTCAGCGGCCGGCGACTTCGTCGGATCAGTCTCCGCCGTGAAGGCAAGCAACTGATCGATGACCTTGGCGTAACGAGAACTCGCCTTGATGGTGTTGTTCACCGTCGCCAACGTGGTTGTCCATAAGGCGGGAACGGTATAGCCCGCGACCGTCCGGCCGCTGTCCGACGAAGCGGTCATGGTCGGAATTATGGTAACGCCGACGACATGGATGCCCGCCCCATAGCGCGTCTTGACGCGGTCGACCAAGCCGAGCTTGGCGTTCGACCATGTGCTTGGCGTGGCGCTGTTATCGTTGCGGCCGGACTGGTCGAGAACGAACGTCCAGATAGGCTTGCCGCCGTTGTATGTGTCTCGGATCGCGTCGATCATGGCCCAGCGCTTGGTTGACGACGTCGCCAGTTCCTGCACCGACTTCGAGCCGGGGACGCCCATGACGAGGGGTATGATACTCCCCCATACCGGATCTCGCACATCAAGCCAGCGCAGCCACATGCCCATGTTGCGCCTGGCATCGGCTGTGGCGGCAATCTCCTGGCGCTCGATGAGGCTATCGGACAGGACCATCGGAACAGGCCGGCCGTCCCACCCCTTGGCCAGAACCATTGCAGGGCCATAGGCAAGAGGCTGCGAGTTGCTCTCATTGCCGACCGTGTTATAGAACGTATCGCGGGCTGGCGTGCTCGCCCCGTTCGCCAGGGCCAGCGCCCGAATTGACGTCAGATCGGTGGCGGCCCAATATTTTTCGCCCCGATGGCGCTGGCAGCGATAGCCGCCAATATAGGTCTGCCCGATCGTACCGTGCCACACCGTTCGGATGCCGAAGACAGACCAGGCCGGCAGGGCGCTCGGCAGCGTCACCTGCCCGTAGACAATGCCGGTCGACGCCGTGACGGTCGCGGCCGCGTTACCGCCGAAGAGCACCAGGTATTCGGTGCCGTTCGGATGGATGAAAAACACCTCATCGATGGCAATATCGGCATTCGGCAAGATCGTCTCTTGCGGCGCAAGGCCGCCCTCTGTGCAGCCGAAACCCACAAAGGGAATAAGGAAATCGTTGGTTTGGTAATCAGGTGAGCCGAAGAACAGCTTCGAACATTGATAGTTCAGGTCGGCCGCGTAAGTTTGCGTGAAACCCGCCGGCCAGCGGGTGCCCGTGGCAGCCGGCATGTAGCGATCGGCATCCGGCACCCATGGCGGGGGTGCCAGGTCAGCTCCACCCATCGGATTCGTCACGGCAAGCGAAATGGCGTTCATCATCGGCGTGTTCCATATCTGCTGGTGAGGTCATGATAGAATTGCACGGTGCGCCCCTGGCGGGCATTGGCGCGCTCCAGCGCCTGTCGTTCGCGGGCAAGGATCGCGATGACAGGCTCGCCTTCGACGACAGGCGCATGCGCTTCCTGCCGGCGCAGATCATCGGGCAAGGGTGGCAGCGCGATGCCGGCCGCCGCCTGCCCCTTCGTCACCGCCGCGCTGTTCAGGCGCTCAGTGGCGGAGCAGCCACTGACGATCAGCAGCAGTGACAGCGCAAGCGCGGTTCTTTTCCGAAAGCTGAAGCTCATAGGATTGGATCTCGATTTCGAGGGTGTCTCTGGCGGCCTGCTCGGCGGCTTCTGCTGCGGCGAGGCGCTTGCGGTGCTCTTCGGTCGCCTGGGCGGCGGCGTTGCGCTGGCGCTCCATCTCGGCGGCCTGGGCCTCGGCTGCGCCCTTCTCGGCCAGCAGAACGTAGCCGGCGCGCGCCTCGCGGACCGCCGAGGGATAGCCGATCGAGACGGCATAGAGATGATAGAGCAGAAGGCCGGCGGCGATGCCGGCGCCCATCTTGAGCGTGTCGAGGATGGAGAACATCAGATGCCCTCGAGGCAGAAGGCGCGTTCTTTCTGCCGGCGCCGCGTCAGGCCGGGAAAGACGATGCCGGCAGCGCGGTTCCACTTCAAAAGCGCCTCGCAGCCCTCGGCCGTCCTGCCCTGGTTGATGAGCTTGACCGCGCTCGACCCACAAGCCGCCTTGACGCCGACATTATAGGCAAAGGAGGTCAGCGCCACGAAGCGGGCATCCKGCAGCGGCACGCGCACACAGCTTTCAACGCCCCCGGCATAGGTCTTGAGATCCAGCGCCAGGAGCGCCTTGCACTGCTCCACCGTCCTGTGATCCCCAGGCTTCACGCCATTGGTGCTGCCATAACAGATCGTCCAGGGCTTTCCTTGCGTGGCCGGATCGGGATAGGCATTCTGGCGCAGCCCCTCGAACGATCCAACGAGCGCCACGGCCATAGCCGCGGCGGCACTACCCTTCTGCAGGCGGTTTGCCATTCAGATCTCCTGAGATTTTCTGCTGGACGAAGATGCGGGCGATAATCGCCGCAGCGGCCAAGAGGCCTGTGATCACCGACATGGCGAGCTGGATGTAGATGTTGCGGGATACCCAGGTCGCGGCGACGAAGGTGTAGACGGGCTCAACGATGATGAAGAGCAGGGCAAGCGCCATGAGGCGGACGCTCCAGGCGTGTTTCAGCACTGCGCGCCAGTTGTGGACGAGCATGGGGACTCCGGGGATATTGATGAGATAAGACACGCCGCTCCTACGTAGAGACGGAGCGTGGATTTATCCGTTGTTGAGGTCACCTTATGCGGCGATTGGGGTTCGGTTTTTACGCCGGAGCGAAATCGATACTGATGCCAGCATTCGTGATGCCCCCAGCAAAAGACGCCCCTACCGTTGATTTGCTCGCCTCTGCGTGGTAGCCGCGGTTAGCGAGGAACAGACAAAATGAACATATCGACAGGCCGCCCGGTTGGCGCGTCACCGATTGATCGCAGCGTTCACGGGATAGGATATCGTCCAGACATTGACGGCCTGCGGTCGGTGGCAGTCCTGTCGGTCGTTATCTTCCATGCATTTCCGACCGTACTGCCGGGCGGCTTCATTGGCGTCGACATTTTCTTCGTGATTTCCGGTTTCCTGATCTCGACGATCCTGCTGGAGAACCTGAACCACGGTCGTTTCAACCTTCTCGATTTTTACGGCCGGCGCGCTCGACGCATTTTTCCTGCCTTGGCGATCGTGCTTGCAGCGACCGCGACGTTTGGATGGTTCGCCCTTCTCCCCGAGGAATACAAGGAACTGGGCAAGCACATCGCCGGTGGCGCCGGCTTTGTGTCAAACCTGGTGCTTTGGCAGGAAAGCGGTTATTTCGACAGCGCGGCGGAAATGAAACCGCTGCTTCATCTATGGTCGCTCGGAATCGAAGAGCAATTCTACATTGTCTGGCCAGCGGTCCTCTGGGCCGTGTTCAGATTTCGTCTTCCGAAGTTGCCGATCATCCTGCTTTTTGCCGCGCTGTCGTTCATCGCTAATGTGGCGAGCGTCCACGCCCACCCGGTTGCAACTTTCTATTCGCCCCTCACCCGGATATGGGAGCTGCTCATCGGCGCAGCGCTCGCACAGGTCTTGATCGATGGGCGCAGTAAACGGCCCTCCTTTGTCGGCGTGATTGCAAACCGGATGAGTGCCTCTAGTTTGACGGCCACAACAGGCGCGATTCTGATCGGTGTGGCGCTCGCGTGTCTTTCGGCGGCAAGCACTTTCCCGGGCTGGCGCGCGCTTTTTCCGAGTGTTGGAGCAGCCCTTCTCATCCTTTCCGCCTCCGGCAATTGGATCAACGCGAAGCTACTCGCCAATCGCCCGATGGTATGGATCGGCCTCATCAGCTTTCCCTTATATCTCTGGCATTGGCCGCTGTTGGCGTTCGCTCGCATCATCGCAGGAGAAACACCGAGCCTAGAGACTCGGGCAGCGGCTGTTGTCGCGGGATTCGCCCTGGCGACGGGCACCTATCTGCTCATCGAAACGAATATTCGCCGCAAGTGGAAGTCCCGCGCCATTACGATGACGCTAACCTATATCGTCTGCTTGGTCGGCATAGCCGGCTATTCGATCTATCTCTACAACGGCGCCCCGATACGTGAGGGCGTCGCGATGGATGCGAAGATCCACGAGCAGTTGGAAGGCACGACCTGGAAATACACGAGCAACGACATCTGCAAAGCCAAATATCCGCCGAATTTCCGATACTTCTGCACACAGACGCGTGAGGGTTCCCCCACGATGATCCTTCTCGGGGACAGCTATGCGAATGCCCTGGTAGCCGGACTTGTGGCCAATCCGGCGACGAAGGATGAGATAATCTTGTCATATGGTTCATGCGATCCAAGCGCGTCCGCCGGAGATCCGGAGATCAAGACACAGTGCGAGACGCAGGACCAGATCATCTCCGAGACGCCAAGCCTGCGATATGCGATCCTGGAAGCTAAATGGCCTCGATTTGACAGTGCTGGCCGCCTGATCGATTACTTTACGAAAATCGCCGCAAACGATGCCGCATGGGCTCCGCGCTACCGGGATGGTCTCGACAAGCGAATTTCATTTCTCGAATCGAAAGGAATCAAGGTCTTCCTTTTTGGCCCCAAGCCTGAGATCGACTATGAACCCAAGTATTGCTTTGCCCGGCCATTCACACAGCCGGCGAAGAATTGCCAGATGACTGAGGTCGAAGTTCTCGATAAGCAGCACGAATTGTCCCTGGTGCTGAAAGATGTTCTCGCCAAGCATCCAAACGTGACGTTCTTCGACGCCAACTCCATCTTCTGCAAAGACGCGGTTTGCAGCCTCAAGACCAGGGATGGATTGCCGATGCTGCGAGACAAGGTGCACTATTCGCAATATGGAAGCGCGATAGCTATCGACCTATTTGTGAAGCAGGCGCAAAGCGAAGGGTACTTCAGGGGGCATTGAGTCCGCCTCCTTCCAAAACGCATTTCCATGATATGGCCTTTCCATGATATGGCCCAAGCAGGTTTTGCGCCGGCTTAGAAGGCCAAGCGGCAACCCAGCGCTAAGCCGGAGTAGCCGTCACCGTCGCGGTGTGGGGAGAATAAGACTCGTCGAACGTCATCTATTTCCGAATTGAGAAATAGAAGTCCTTATGATTGTCTTCATGGATGATTTGGTAGGATGAAAACCCATGCTCTTCCACTGCCGTATCGAGAAGTACCTTCAGATTGTCTTTGTCATAGTAGTGCGCATGGATGGAACTGTTCTTCTCCATCATTTCCTTCGCTGATTCCCTCATGCCGCGAAGAGTGAAGTATCGTTCATAGTGGCCTTCGTTAGGCCTCCAAATTCCAGCTTCAAATTCGGCGCGGATCTCATCGATCGTCGATGGCCTTCCTATCGAATCCTTTGTCGAATGCATCTCAGGGATGATCGCCAGTATTACGCCGCCGGCCGCCAATTTCTCCCGCCATCTGGCCAGATGCCCAAGTGGATTCGCGAGATGCTCAAAAACGTGGCTGCTGAAAATGAAATCGAGTGACCCATCTTCTGCCGGCAGATTGTCGGCAGTGCCGATGACATACTTTGAGAAATCCGCCGTTGCTGTTCCGTATTTGCCGGTTGGATCGTAGAGTTCCGCCCATTTTTCGATAGGCATTTCCTCCAGATAACGCACCGACGTGCTGCTGCTTTCGTGAACCTGAGGTCTTGGGCCGGGACCAATTTCGATGCCGCGGCCCACAGCAAGCTTGAGAAGCTCGTTACGATCAAGAGCCTTGTGGACCAGTAGCTCAGCGACATAGCCTCTCGGCACTTTGAAGGACAAATGCAATTCAGCATCGTCAGGAATGGAGCCATCTCTTTTGTTCCATGGCATGGGAACCGGCACCGCCGATGTATCGAACCTGAAACTTTTGTCGGCCATCTTCCTCCCATGCTTCTCCAAGCTGATTTTGCCCTTGGCGCTTGTGAAGAATGAGGCCTTGGCAACCTTGCGGAGCCGCACAAACCAGCCGATTTCATCCGGAAGAGCCGCCAGTCGATAGACCTTATCGATGCCGCTTATCGTGAAAGCCGCTTCGTTTGCAAATTCGACGGCACGCCAGATATTCTCATCGTATCGAGCCTTTATCTGACGCCAGTCTCCTTTGGACGTCAGGCGCTTATCACTGCGGTTAATCAGATCAATGAGATTCATGCATGGCCCCGGTTCGATGGTGGGCCGACCGTTCTCCATCCACAATTGCAAGTCAACCCCACCTTACTTGGGTCCGCTGAATTTCCTGGTGGTATAAGTGAGCTTCGCGGAAACAGCGGGTATATCGCCTTGCCAGAGCGCTGATGAGTGGAAAACTCCAGTTCCAAACTGGCCCATTAACGGGGGCACGTCGATATGTTTCCTTGAGTTCGGGGGCACGGTGGAACTAAGATTGATTTAGTTGCCCCTGCGTGATAGCGGCGAAGATGGCTGGTCACGATTTACTTATAGCAGCAGGCCACCGTATTGCCCTTAGTTGATCCACAAGAAAGTTGGAACTTGTTCAAAAGGCTAATTCGACCTTTTCGCAGACCGGCTACCCTCCCCGAGGGCGCCGATGAGTTCAACTGCGGCGGCCAAACTGCCAACTCCTGGATGGACAGGGCGAACATTTCCGCCGATCTGATAGCGAAAGCGGCGGCGCTAAGTGGGAGGCCCCAGCTGAGTTTAGCAGACATTGGATGCGGTGACGGGAAATTAGGGCCTTTGGTCGCCTCCAAAAAGGCCGGCTTCACTTACCGCGGGTTTGACCTACACCCTCAGAGGAAGGAAATAACGCCATTTGACCTGAGGAAGGACAAGCTGGAGGATCGATATGACGTTATCGCTCTTCTAGGAGTGCTTGAATACATCTCCGACCTACAATCTGTGTTGCGCCATCTTCGGGACCACTGCAGCTATTTGGTCGTCAGCCATGTCTCAAATCGAGTTGGGATGAGCGCAGACGAGATGGCCAAGTTGAACTGGACAACCRTGCTGTCCAAGGGCGCATTTTCTTCCGAGTTGATAAAAGCTGGCTTCTCCATCGTCGAGGATCGGACCACTGCAAATGGCCAGACGGTAATCTGGCTTTGCGAAGTGGCTACACGGTAAAGGCTGGAAGCTTGGGCTTTCCCCTTTTCTCGGCGCGGCCTGGTCGGAGAAAGCCGACCGCAGGTCGAAGCATTCCGTCGCGATATGGTACCTGCGCCCACTTTTCCCCGCCAGGATTTTCTGACGAGGCAGAGTGGGCGAAAATCCCGCGAACTGGAAAACGGCTGTGAAGGCTCGATACGGCCATATTCTTCAGCGTTATGCTGTTATTGGCATCGGCTGTAACGATTGTAACATTGCCAGACTGGCTCAATGCGACAGGACGGAAGAATCTCTGAAGGTCTACCCTCGCTTCGTCGCGGGCGCCAAGGTCATGCCCGGTGCCGGCACCTGAAAACTCCAACAATATCACAGTTTTCATTCTCTCGCGCTGTAGACTGTCGTTATCCCCAAAGCCTCTTGCATTGCCAGTCGCGCCAACCACGGATGTAGCCTAGGCAGGTGCCGGTCCCAGTCCTATCAAAGTAGCGGTAAACCTGAGCAGCAGTGTTCGTCCGCACATATTCCGGAGACGCCATGGTGCCATTAGCGTTGACACCACTTGGACCCCAGCAGCGCAGACGGACTATTATTGCGTTGCTGCTGGACGCGTTCGCCCAGTAGGCCACGAGGTCGCTGTTTTGCTGGCCGCTGGCCTCCAGATCCAGGTACGCATCCACAGAGAGACCAACGGGGCAAACCGGCAGGGTGAAGAGCGTAGGGGGAGTGTTTGTGCCGGTGGAGCTGAATGCGAGGTTATTGCCCATATAGACACAGTTGCCGTCCTGGACGAACTGGTTGACCTGACCGGAGCTGTTGGTGAGGACGATTCCAACGCGACTGCCGGAAAGCCTTTCCCATCCGGGCGGAGCGGTGGGCGTCAGATTGAGAGAGGCCAGGTAGTCGCTCTCTCCCGTCGTTGTGTTCCGGATGGCAAAAAGAAAATAGGTCTTGCTGGCCTGCACCGCCCCTGTGTCCAGCATGCCCGCCGCGTTGCCTGCCGCGAACGCGGCGTTGAGCAGCTTTGTGTATGCGGGTAGCAGGTGCTGCTTACCGCCGAAAAAGCCGACTCCTGCTGAAAACGAGATCGTCGTGTTGTTGACCCATGCCGGGACGCAATCAAGGAAAAAGTCGAACCTTGCATTCAGATCTTCGCAGTAGAAGGCGGTTCCCGAGCACACGAATTTGACGGCATAGCCGTCGGGAACGGTGAAGGTCGGAGCGCCATTGATCGTGTCCGATCCGCTCGGTGCGACATTGACGCTCACGCCGTCGGCCAGGACGGTGACGTGCCAGTCTTTGCCGAGATCGGCGCTGTCGTCGAATGTGAGCGTCTTTCCCGCCGCGGTGAAGCGGAAATAGGCGCCCTTATCGCTCGCCAGCGCGGTGTAGTTGTCGGTCTTTTCGGTATAGACGAGTGCAGGGTCAAAACTGGCGTCTACGCCGTTCTGAGTGAACCCGAGCAGGCCGCCGCCTTTCAGATAGAGGCCGGTCTGCGGGTTCGAGGCGAAGCCGACACCGGGTGCGGAAACCGCTCCGCTTGCGGCCTTGATCGGCGCGACCATCGGCGCCGAGCCATCACGCGGCAGCGAGTTGGTGATTTCGTTGCCGAGGTCGGTGGTCAGCGCGTTCCACGGCACGGGGTCGATGACCTGGCCGACGGAAGGTGTCGTTCCGGCGGGCTTGGAATAGACGCCGGTGGATGGATTTCTGGGCATTGACCTTCTCCAAAGAAAAAGGGCCCCGCGAATTGCGAGGCCTCGAATCGTATAGTATCGGTTGCGGCATGCAGCGTGATCACGAGCCGAACCAACCGCCACACAGAGCGATCAAGATCGTCGCGATGCTCATTGCCGTCGTGACGCTTGCCTCATGGTCCCAGCTCAGGACAGGCCCCGCCAGGTGGGTGGTCGATCAGTTTCCGATCGAGTTGACCATGTTTCTCGCCGGCGCGTTCACGGCAGGGCCGATCTGCTTTGCCTTCGAGGGTGGCGGAGATTATTTATGCTCCTCGCCTGGCAAGAGCGGATAGGCAGCTCTCCCCCCACCACCCTGGACGAGCGCGTTGATCAGCGCCATGCGTTGCTGGTCGATGATGTTTTCGGGTCCCAGGCGGCTAAGCGCCTCCATTAGCGCATCACGCTGGTCCCCGCGAAGCACACTCAACGGAGCGACTTCATCGGCAACGCGAGCTGCGTGGGCGCCTGCATTCCCCTCAAGGAGGGATCGCGCGAGACGGCGAGCCGTGGTCAGGCCGAGGTCGGTCCAGCTCTTATCCGTTGGGATTTCTGGAGCCTTGGATACCTCGCCGAGATATTTCTCAAACCCAGCCTGCCTTGCCGTGTCAGCTGCGCTGGTTACACCATTTGCCGTGTCGGCAAAAAGGGCTTCGCGATCGATGGTATTGAGTGACGCATCGGCTTTTTCTGGCCCGAACATCATGCCCAGTTTTTCGCGATTCCAGTCGCCTTTGCCGCGAACGATCTTGCGTAGCGCGTTCATATCACTGGCTTCGGTTCCAACCGCACGATAGATGTCGCCAAGCGTTCCCTGCCGCATGCGCGCCGACTCCGCAGAAGGACCTATCAGCGTACCCTGCGGTTCGGCACCCGCCACCAGTTTCTCCTGAAGCTCTGTGGGGTGCATGGCGCGCGGCCCATCGGCGAGAACGGATTGCCCCTGGGCCAGCCCCGCCCTCTGGCGGCCCAACTCGTCAACTTGCGCATCGATGGCCTTCACCTCAGGGACAGCTCGAGCAAGAGCGTCATCGATCATCCCACGGGCATTTTTGAGCACGCTGATGACTTTTGAATTTTTCTCGCTCGCCAAGATACCGTCGATTGCGTCGCGTGTCGCGAACGCTATCGCTGGATCGGAGGCGACGGTGTCTTTCCCAAAGTCATTGAGCATGTTCCTGACGCGAACAAGCTTACCCTGGGCATCATCGCGCAGGTACGGGATCGAGTTATCCAGATCATTCGCGATCGATGTGAAATCGTAAGGCGGCTGCCCGCGAACCGCCGCAGGGCGAAGGTTTTCCACCTGTTCCCGAGCCGCGTCCAATTCGCTGTCGATAGCAGACGGGACAGGATCTGGCCCAAGGTTTGTCTCGAAGTCCGACCTGAGACGGGCACCTGCCATAGAGCCACGCTCATTCAGAGGATCCACGACCTTGCTCCGCGTGGGTTCCCGGGCTGCACCGCTCTTGGCGGCGCCGCGCCATTCTGGCGAGACGTCTGCTGGCATCGCCTCAGATCCGAGCTTGTCGAAACGGTCACGACTCGCCGCAAGCTTATCCGCATCAGAAACGTTCTTCGCGAGCCAATTGCGAGCATCCGTGGTCAGGTCTGCTAGCATATCCCGCGCCGGCTTTGAGGCCACCTCGTCTCCAAGGAGCGCGCGCGTGAGAGCCTTTACGCCCTGGGCACTTGCTTTGACACCGGCTCCGATGACTTCCCCTGCTAAGGGACCAGCTAGTCCAAGCAGTCCCCCTTCAATTGCACCCCGGCGAGTTTTTTCGGGATCGCCGCCACTCCTCACGTGAGCGTCCGCGGCACCAATACCGCTGCCGGTCAAGCCCGAGACCAGCGAGCGCGCCAACATGCTGCCCCCGGCAGCGCCGAATGCTTCGGGTGCAGCCACGACGGCCGGAATAGTTCCACCAACCGCACCGACTATCTCCCCTGCTGTGTTGACATTAGGATGCGCAATCTTGGCCTCTTGATCGCGGGCGTTCACAACCCGGAGTTGATCCTCATAACTCCCTCCGTGTAGGAGGGGACGGAGATGAGCGGCTGCCTTTTTCACTCCCCCGAGAAGATATGGGCCGGCAATAGGTATGCCATCGACGACGCCAGCCAGGCCGGTTAGGGCCTGGCCGTAGAGCCCCCCAGTTTCAAGAGCCGCCAACCCCTCCTCATACGTTAGATGACGCCCGGAAGGTAGTTGCGGCGGCTGATCTTGGGGTTCCCTGTGCTGCACCCGGGCTCGCGCGCGGGCAATGGCTTGCATCTGCTCAGGTGTCAATTCTGTCATAGTTTACGCTCCGCTGGCGTCATCGCGCCCATACATCAACCGGGACCCCTGCCGGGGCTAGGAAATTCTTGGGAGGCCGACATTTCCTGGTAGCTTCGTTTTCGGGATCGACGAGCCAGTTGCGCCAGGTGCCGTCTCTTTCGATACACCGAACAGTGATGGCAGGAGGCCGGCAGCCTTCGCCGGCGGAGGTGAAGGCGCGCCCGTCGGCGCGGCGGGAGTCTCGGCAGTCCCCGTCCGCTGCTCCTCATTCTGCTGCCTGATCTCCAGCCCGCCCATGAGCGCCTGCGCCAGCCGTGCCGCCCCTTGCCAGGGCGATTGCACCGGGCTCGAATCCATACCCTGCTGCAGCATGGCGTAAGCCAGCCGCTTGCGCTGGTCGCTAAGGTCGCCCTGCGTCTTGCCGGTGTCGCCGCCGAAAATGAACGCCATCAGCCCACCGCCTTTTCGTAATCGACGCGGTCGAAACCGTCTGCATGTTCGAACACCGCGTCCGGATGAATCTTGCGGACATCGTCGGACATCAGGCCGATCTGGGTCGGGCCGCCGTCCTTGTAGCGGAAGGCGTAGACCGGCAGGCCATTCTCCAGCGTGCCGACGCGTTTGATATTTTCCTTCAGCCGCCGGTCGGACTTCGCCCAGCCGCCGAGCAGCGAGCCGCCGAGGCCGAAGAGGCCGCCCATCGCCGCATTTGACTGCGCGACCTGCTGGTTGTAACCGGCCATCTGCTGATTGAAGTTCTCGTTGATGAGCCCGGCCTGGTCGACCGTCGGAAGCTGCGTCGTCGGCGTGTTGACATAGTTCGGTTGGTTCACCTGCGAGCCCGACATCAGCGCCGAAATCTCGTTCAGCGGCTGGTTCCGCTCGGTCAGGATCGAGTTCTGGGCATTCGAATACATGTCGCCGAGATACTGGTCGGAGGCGGCCTGCTTGCGCGTCGAAAAATCGCGTAGCGCATTGTTATAGGCGGCCGAGCCCATCGAAATGCCCTTGTCGGCCAGGCTCTGATCGAGGCTTGCCTGATCGCGGTCCCACTGGTTGTTGAAGCCGGACTGCCAGTGATCGTTGACATATTTGTCGACATTGCCGGCGCTGAGATCGACATTGGTGCCGAGGATGCCCGAAATCTTGCCGGTCTGGTCGTTGGCGAGCTTGGCAAGGCCGAGCTGTGTCTGCTGTGTCTGGTTGTAGATCGCCTGGTTTTGCGGCGAATAGGTCTGATAGGCCGAATAGGTCGGCAGTTGGTAGGTCTTGCCGTTCTGGTCGGTCATCGTCTGGTAGCCGCTGACCTTGTATTCCAGCGAACCATCCGGCGTGTACTGGTTGGTGTGGCTCAAGCCCGCATTGGCGATGGCGGTGTCGACGTTGGTGGCCGTCTGCGCCGCTGCGGTCTGTGTCGGATCAGGCGCCTTCGGAGCCTTCGGCGTGGAGACCATAGGGAAAATCCTCTTTCATGATTGCGTAAAGCAGCGCGTCGCAGTCGCCGAAATAGGCTTGCTGGCGGCCTTCCAGACGGGCGCCGAGCCGCGCCAGAACCGTCTGGGCCTCGACATTGTCGGCGCGGGTCCTTGCGGTAGCGCGGCGGCAGCCGAGCTGAAGCACGACATAGTGAAAGACCGATCGCATCAGCGTCAGCGTCAGCCGGTCGGCGGCAAGCGAAACCTCGACGTCATGCGCGGTCCAGATATTGAAGACGAAGCCGGCGATGATCCGGCCGCGGTCGACATGGGCGAGCGTGGTGTAAGGTGGATGGAAGGTGACGCCGATCCTGTTGCCGACCCAGGCCGCGATATCCTCGCGCGGTTCGGAGACGATCAAATCGGCGCGCCCTTTTCGTAAAGCACGGAGCCGCCGACCACCGCCGCCTCGGAGACGGAGCCTGATGAACCCGAGATCAGCGCGCGGATCGTCGGCGCGAGCGCCGAACCCGCGCCACCGGCGGAGGCGAATTTGCGGACGAGCGAAATGCCGGGGAATTTCGCGACACCCCAGATCGCCGCTCCCCATTTCGCCGCCGCATTGTTTTCGACCGAGGACAGAAGGGCTGTCGGAATCTTGGTCTGATAGTCCACGGAAATCCCGGCATACATCAGCGTCGACACCCCGATCTGCGCCGTCACCCCGATCAACTTCGAGAGCTTGGTCGAGAGCCCGTCGCCATAGCGGCTCCAGGCGCCGACCATCAGCGCATCGATCGCCACGCCATTGTCGTTGGCGCCGACCTCGGCCTCATAAACGGTGCCGTCGCCCGCGCCGAAGAACAGCCGGTCCTGCCATGTCGCCCAGCAGGAAGCCGGCATGCCGACGAAGCGGCACCAAGCCCCGGTTTCGGTGTTCATCACATATTGATAGGGGCCGAAGGAGGACGGCAGGTTGACGATCGCCATCTGCCGCGCCGGGAAGCTCGAAAGCTGCCACTCCTCAGAGGTCGTGCCGATTGCAGCCACGGTCTCGCGCCAGGTCGGGCCGATCTTGGCGGTGATCGCCCCGAGGCTGGTGGCGCCGCGATCGAGCTGCACGGCCTTGGTGATCGGCACGATGCCGTCGGTCGTCATGATGGCGAGATCGGCGCCGACGGAGAGGAGGCATCGATCCGTGCCGAGCGGCCGGCCGAGCTTGAAGGTGCCGATCAGCCCCCAATTGGAAGCATTCGAGGGATCGGAACCCTGGAAGACGATCACCTCACCTTCCGAGGAGATCAGCACCAGGCACTGCTGCAGGCCTGTCGAAACGGGGATGGTCCAGACGTTGATCGCAATCAGCGTGCCGCCATATTTCATGTTGCCGCCGACCGGCAGGACCGTCGCCAAGCCGCTGACGGCGTCGGTGGCGAGATACCAGACATTGGTCGAATTCTTCTCGATGAACCACAGGCGCGAGCGATAGGCCGTCACCGCGATCAGCAGCGAGGCATCAGGAATGCCCGTGATCATCGTCGAGGGGACGTAAGGAGTGGCGACCGCGCCCTTTTCAAGCTGCGCATTGCTGACCGTTCCCGAAACGGTGACGACAAGCGTGCCGGCCGCGGGCGTGAAGGTGAGCGACACCCGGTTGTTGACGCCCGTGCCGTTCAGCGTGCCGGTGAAGGCGCCGGAAAGGGTGACGGAGCCGGTGCCGAAGAAGCTTAGCGTATAGGGCGTGTTCCTGACGGCAACGTTCTGGGTGGCGAGTGTGGCCGTGCCGACCAGAAAATTGTTCGTCCAGGCGGTGCCGTTGAAGAGCAGCGGCGTGTCGAGGCCGTTGACGAGGCGCAGAAACTCCTGGCCGGCCGGGTTGGTATATTGCTGCACCGACCAGTGGGCGCTTGCCAAACCCGAGACGACGGGCGCGCCGACGGCGCCGCCGGCCGTCACGTCGAAAATCTTGTCTCCGGCGGCGGCAAAGAGCCTGTTGCCGACGCCCGAATAGGGAATGACCGTCTGCACGTCGGCGCCAAGACCGGCGGCGAAGGCGAGGAAGCCATAGCGGGCGCGAACGCGGTTTGCCTCGGGAAAGAAATTGTCGAGCTGGAACGCCGCATCCGCGGGCATATCCGCCATCTCGACATCGGTTCGCCAGCCGCCGATCGGCGCGATCCAGTCTTTGCTTGGCGAAACGCGGCGGGTACGCCCATTTTGAGGGACAGGTCTGCGGGTCATGGGTTTGGAACCGTGATGGTGCCGGGCCAATAGTTCTCGGGCGCCTGCCCCCTCACCGGCAGGGAGAGGTCGACGGGGCTTGCGGCGCGATCGGCGCCGATGGCAGCTTCCTTGGATCGTTCGAAACTGGCGATCTCCTCGCCATAATCGAGGCCCTTTGCCCGCTTCCAGCGCCAGATCAGCGAAAGCTCGAGAAGATCTTCGGGAAAACGGGCCGTATCCGTATCGTTCGCCCAGGTGCCGGCAGTGGTCGTGCCGCCATTCACCGCCACCCAGAAGCCGGAGATATAGGCATATTCCATCGTCTCGCCTGGAGCGTTGGGGTGGATGTCGAGCTTGCCGCCGAACATGCGCCAGATCTGAGGAACCGGGTTTGAATTGAGGACGGTGTTACGCTGCCAGCTCTGCGGCTCAACAGGGCCATTGAGCGACCAGAGGCGTGAGGCATTCCAGATCTTCGAATTGGCAACGAAGCGGTCCCAGTCGCCGGGCGGTTCGGCCGGCTCCGGATTTGCGCCCGTCGTTGTAAATTGCCGCTGCGCCATCAGCGTCGACCAGTCATGCTCGCGCATCAGGTCGCGGCCGGCGCGGGTGGAGAGGATGCGCAGCTGCATGATCTGCGGATCCGCCGAGGACATCACGGCCGTCGGCGGATCGAGATCGATTTCCGCGCAGACGTTCTGAATGATGGTCAGGAGCGACATGTGCGGGATCTCCGGTTCAGGCGGCGGCGCGGCCGCGGGACTTGTTGCCGGCTTGGTTGCTGCCTGGGCGTTCGTTTTCGAGCGCCTCGAAGCGGGAGGCCATCTCCCTCATCTGCTCCTGCAGGCGCGTCACCTCGCCCTTCAGCCGCTCGTTTTCGGCCGCAAAGGCCGAGGCAGCGCTGGAGTTCTCGGCGGTTGCCAGATAGGCCCGGGCGGCGGCGACGAGCTCGTTCGCCCCCATGCCGATCTTCTGCTTGACGGTATCGGAGAGTGCTGCGAGCTGCTCGAC